>NZ_DCAP01000027.1:0-7268 GCF_002311535.1 Salegentibacter sp. UBA1130
CTGGGGCTACTATGATCTAATGACTAAAATAAAATACAAGGCCGAAAAAGCCGGTATTGAACTGATCATTGGTTAAAACATTTTCGAGGGTGCTTGTACACCCGCAAGGTGAGCTGAACATTTCACTCACTAAATGCGCTTAGCATATACAACGCGTGGGTCTCTCTTAAAATTTTTTGAAAGCCCTATAAATTAGAAGTAAGAAAGCTTAATTCTAAACAATTGATTACTAATAATAACAAGTATTTTTAAGCCCGTAAGGTGAATCGAATACTTTGCTCAAAAAGTACGTAGAATATACAAAGACGTGAGCATGCTTGATTAGGTAATCCTACATATATTTTTACCTAGATTTGAGTGGCACGAGGCAAGATCATCTTAAAACCGATGTATCTATAAAAAATCTATTGCAGTAAAGTAAAATCTTTCCTAGATTAAACCGTTAAAAATTAATATTTTCAAACTAATGTCAAGCAGGCCGTTTTCAGGGAATATTAAATTCTACCATGTTTTTCTGGCTGTTATATTCATAATTGTATGCTCTAGCATTTATGTGTCATTTTCAACTGGGCCTATTGATCCGGATATACTAGAAAAGATCAGAGAACACCAACCAAATGATATTCATCAAATAGAAAAAAATAAGATGCAAATCCTCTTTATGAAAGAAAGAGGATGGAATTTTATCATTTTTTCCTGTTTAGTGTTGTCCATTTTTATTTGGATGGTGGTTGCTAACCAGAGAAAAAGTAAGCCCAATTTTATGGGATATAAATTCCGACTTCAGGATAAATTCTCCCAACTGGAAATGCAAACTCTTAGTTTTCAAAACCGGCTTAAAAAGAAGTTTGATCTATTAACTTCAAACGATCTATTGGTGGCTGAAATGCTCGTTGATGGATATTCAACCAAAAAGATCTAAGCAGAATTGAATATTTCCGTTTCCAGTGCAAACACTGCCAGGTATAGGTTGCGAAAAAAAATGGAATTATCCTCAGAAACGGATCTGGTGGCATTTTTAAGAGATATTTGAATTAGTCTATAAGAAATCTATAGGCTTTATTTGCCGTATTGAGCAGAGCATTCAACATTTGTTTAAATGTAAATCAGAAGGCATGCAACGTTTCATTTATTTTATCATCTTTGTTTTTATTTTAAGTAATGCTTACGCTCAGAAGTGGAAGCAACAATTAGATTCTGTTTTAACTATTATAGAAAAAGAGGAACTTTTTCACGGGCAAATTTTAATTGCAGAACAAGGGAAAATAGTTTTTAATAAAAGCTATGGAAAACTTCCAAACCAAGATACCCCAATTACTACCAAGACACCTTTAGCCGTAAAATCTATTACAAAAGCCTTTACGGCAGCGGCTGTTCTTAATTTGGAACAGGAAGGAAAGCTCAATTTATCAGATGAAGTCCAGGTTTATTTTTCAAAGTGGCCCTATGATGGAGTCACTATAAAACACCTGCTTACCATGACAAGCGGTTTACCCAATTTTATTGAAATGGCAGTGAATAAGGGTGACACTACAAAATATATGGAGAACTTAGATATTGTAGATCTTGTGTCTGAGTATCCTGTAAACGTTGAAACGCCAGCGATGCGTTATAATTATCAAAATAGTAATTATATCACACTGGCAGCATTGGTAGAAAAAATATCGGGAATGTCATATGAAAATTATGTCTCTCAGAAAATCTTTCAACCATTAGAATTAAATAACACTTACTTTCAGAACCTTAGCCAGGCCTCAGAAGAAGTAGGTGGAGATAACTTTTATGCCCCATCGGGTGACGGAAACCTATATTCGACTGCAGAAGATCTTTATCGCTTTGAACAATCTTTCTACAATGATAAAATCCTTTCCGAAAAAAACATAAAAAACACCTTTTCGAAAACACTTCTGGCTGATGGTTCTCTCAGTACATATGGTCTGGCCTGGTGGGTGATTGATGATGCTCCGCAAAAAGAATTTTATATTCTTGGAGATGGCCCCAACAAAAGGGCCAGTATCCAGCGATATCCTGATAGCAATTCAACATTGATCTATATCCATAATTTTTCAGGTAGATATTGGAAAGATGTGTATTGGACGGTTCGTAATATTTGGATGGGTAATGAATTTATAATGCCTGAAGCACAATACGAACCAACTGAATATATTATTGACCCGGATCTATATGATAAATATGTAGGAAGTTATTTGACACCAGGTTTCGGTCTACTCCATATTACAGTGGAGAATGAAAAACTGTATTTACGTCCTGATCCTATTCCTGGTAAGGAAGAACTAGTGCCGTCTTCGGACACCACTTTTTATTTTAAAGACCAATCAGTTGAATGGCAATTTTTTTTGGATGATCAAGGAAATGTAAAAGGCTTTGGGTCTAAGGGGAAACCTGAATCAATGGGGGAAAAGCAATAGAATCCTGGACTCAAAAATTGATATATGAAAGGGAAGGGATGTTGAAGTTCCGTAGGAATGATGATTCCTATTCAATTTTCCAGGCATAAATAACAACCAGTATTTTTTATCTTGGAAATAAATAAACGAATATGAAAATTTGCTAATTTAGGTACATTCAATAATGACTTATGAAACTTAGATTTTTACCACCTATACTGTGCTTTTTAATAGCAATTTTCTCATTTTCATGTTCAACCGATTCGGATTCAGATACTAAAGAACCAGAAATTCCTGTAGTAAAGGATCAATACAATTATATAGCACTTCGTAATGATGGTACCTTATTTTCTATTGGAGATAATAGCGGAATAGTTACCAGCATTGGGAAGGTTCCTGGCCTGGAATTCAATACTATATTTAATACAGTCACTTCTTCACCCACGCATACTTATATTTATGAGGCGTGGTTTGATCCCATAGAAGGACGTATTTTTAAACTCAACAAAGAGACCTACCAGAGTGAAAAGATAATTTTAAATTTTCCGGAAGAATTTGGTGATAATCCCGGTATAATGGCAATGGATTGGGATGAAACAAACCAAGAGCTTATTGGTGTAGTGCGACAGGAATTTGATGTACCCAGTTTTGGTAGTCCCATAAAAATCGTTCGAATTAATCCTGTGACATTCGAATTTACAGTTCTGCAGAATATAAATCTTAATACCCAGGGCTATAAAGAAGTTTATTCTTCACAATTAATTGGGCAAAAGTTATATTTAAGCGCCTCAAAAGATAATAAGGTGGACCATACTGATCTTTTAGAAATTGATCTAAATGAGAAAACCTTCAAACTACTGCCACAGGAAGATACTGAAACAGGATTATTGAATTTAGGATACATACCAGGGACTCAAAAATTATTTGGTTTTGCTCCAATTTTAAATTCCAGCTACATGGGTGCTGTACGTCCTTATGTTTATAATATTAATGATGAGGAAATGGAAGAAATTAGTACTGCTTCTAATATCTCGGCAATTCAATTTGCCCATAAAACATTTTATAATTCTCAGATCGATAAGTTTATTGGCTTAATTGCTAAAGAGGGTTTCAGTTTATATTCCTTTGATCCCAATACCAATAAATTTTCATTTTCCTCCATCGAAAATCCGGAGGATCTTTCAACAATGATTGCCATTATTAGTGTAGAAAAATTATAAAGTAATAATTCTCACTTTTGAGGGTTTTACAAAGGATAATCCATAATTACTGCCTTTTCGATCTCGGTTAAACTATAGTTTCTAATTTTTGACTATCAGTAACGATATAAAGACACAAATAAAAAATTACTCTTCAACTTTAACCATCGTCATTAATTTTTCTCTGTGAAGTGGCTTTGTTATATAGGCACTCACTTCTTCGATCAGTTCTGCTTTTTCTCGATCGACTTCAGATATAGAGGAACTGACGATATAAACCTTTGTATGTTTACTAAAACCTGGCCTTATCTCCCTCATTTTTTCTATAAACTCCCATCCATCCATTTGTGGCATATTAATATCAAGTAAAATTATATTTGGCAATCTAAATTCCCGGTCCTTAAATTTTTCAATGGCATCTACAGCACTGCTAAAATGAGTGTGCTCTTGAAAAATCCCAGCTCTATTTATTATTTTTTTTATAATAAGCTGGTAGATTGGATCATCATCTATAGTACAGATATGATTTACCATCTTTAGTTAATATAAATTTTAAAGGAGGAACCTTTACCTATTTCGCTTTTTACTTTTATTCTTCCACCCATCGCCTCAACTTGGTTTTTGGTAATGAAAAGACCAATTCCGCGGGAATTTGTTGAATTACTGAAGGTGTTATAGAGGCCAAATATTTTATCCCTATTTTTATCCAGATCTATTCCTATTCCGTTATCGCTTACCTCTAAAATATATGTATTATTCTCTTGAAAGCCCTTTATGGAGATTCTAGGGTTACGTTCTGCGTGACAATATCTCAAGGCATTCGAAATTAGGTTATGCATTATGCTTTCCAGGTAAGCAGGATTCAAATACAATTCCATATCTTCAGGAACCTCTATATCTATTTCAGCATTTTTTTCTTTTATACTTAAAGCAAAAGACTCCAGGGTGTGAGATATGCAGGATTTTATATTTAAATATTCCATTTTTAGAGAATGATTATTATGGATAGAAATCACCTCATTAAGATCATAAAGTGTTTGACTCAAATTGTTAGATACGGCCGGAAGAAGATTTAAATATTCTTCTTTTTCTTCTTCAGAATCGCTACTTTGATAGAGACCTAGTAAAGATTCAAGATTGCTAGAATGCGATCTTAAATTATGTGAAACGATATAAGAGAAGTTTACTAAACGCTTATTCTGCTCTTTTACCAATTTATAAGAGTCTTTTAAACGTAACTCTGATTCTTTACTTTCCGTGATATTGCGAATATTTAGAACAAATCCCTGGATACTTTCTTGTTCTAACAAGTTGTTGATCGTCATATCATTCCAAATCACTTGGTCTTCATGGATAACAGATCTAAAAATAATATCTGTTAAAGGAGTTCCAGGAAGTTTTTTAGATTCTTCGAGTTTCTTCTTTACATAAGCTTGATCATCGGAATGAACTAAAGATAATAGGGAATTAGTCTTAACCTCTTTTTGATACATCAGTTTTTTAAATGCAGGAGAAGAATAAATAGTTTTCTTGTTCTTATCTAAAATTAGAATCATTTCATTTGAATATTCCACCAGGGCCCGGAATCGGTCTTCACTTTTCTGAAGCTTCCGTTGGGCTTCAACCCTTTCTGTAATATCTTCAATAATTGCTATGTGGGAATTAAATTTTTGTTTTTCGTTCCACAATGGAGTTACACTTAAATGAACCCATCGTATTTTTCCATCTTTGCGAATAAAGCGTTTTGCTATTTGGAAGTTTTTGATCTCATTACGCTGTAGCTTTTTTAGTAGGTTTTGGTTTTCCTGAATTTCATCAGGATGGGAAATTTCTATAAAGGGCTTATTGGTAAGTTCCTCTTCGGTGTAGCCGATCAAATTTTGGAAGGCCTTGTTACTTTCAAGTATGTTTCCGGTATCAGAATCTGTTCTGGACATTCCTACCGCTGCCTGATTAAAAATAGTTCTGAATTTTAGTTCGCTTCTCCTTAATTCCTTCTTTACACGTTCACTTTCCGAAATATCTTCAATTAAAGCTATATGGGTTGATGGTTTTTCTCCTAACTGCCAAAGCGCAGAAACTGTTAACCGGACCCAGATATACTCACCGTTCTTTTTTAATAATTTGATTTTATGCGAATATTCTTTCCTTTTGTTATTGCAAAGCTCTCGCATAAGCCTTTGGTTCTCATCAAAATCAACCTTAGTAGTGATCGTTTTAAAGTCTAGTTCTAATAATTCCTCGTTAGTATACCCTAATTGCTGTTGTAATTTTGAATTTGATTGAAGTAAGATCCCCGTATTAGAATCAATTACAGCCATACCAATTGCTGCCTGGTTAAATACAGTCAAAAATTTGTTTTCGCTTTTAAAAAGTTGCCTCGATTTTTTATCAACTATTGCTTTTAAAATTTCCGGCTCCCTCGAATATTTGTATAATATAAAACCAAATAATCCTGATAAAAATATTATTAAGAGCATTCCTGGTAATAGTATATAAACTATTTCATTGGGGTTCTTAGGAAATATATAAAATTTCCAATCGCCGTCTGGAAGAGTAATTTCTTCAGAATATGATTTATCGAAGTTTTCAAATGCCGGAAGAAAAAAGGTTTCTTTCCTTGTGGAATTTTCAATTTTGGAAAATTGAAAATTATATTCTTCATTAGAAAACTGATCTATTCCCGACTGCGCTAAAAGGTTATCCAAACGTATTATTACAGCACTAAATCCCCATAATTCATTATTTTTAAGAATAGGTAATCTGCCAATTACAGCTAGCCCACCCTGTTTTAGTTCCAAAGGGCCCGCGAAGAACATTTGTTTATCCTCTACCGCTCTTAAAGCTTCTATTCTATGAATTTTTTTTTCAAAAATTTGTAACCCAAGGGCAGCTTTATTTTCTTCAAAAGGGTAGACATGGGTTATGACACCGCCCTCAACTATTTCTACTGCGTTAATATTAGGATTGTTATCAACTAATCTTGAGGCGACTTCTTCAAAATTCTTGACTTCTCCCTCATTATTCACTTGCATGCCCAAGCTCAAGGCTGCGGAATAGCTATATTTAAGAGCCTGGTTCATATTCTTTTCTACCAGGTTTATGATGGTGGACATCTCCCTTCGCTGAGCTTCCTTTAGAATCCTATACCGTTGATAGAGCATAAAATTCCCAATTAATAGAAATATGATAAAAGTAATAAAGCCAATAAATATTGGCTTCTTAAAATATGAGATTCTAAGGCCCAGATTTTTGACTGCCATTGCCTTTGAAATGTTAATAATTTGTGAATGAATAAATATAGAAATTAAATCTTAATTACTGTGCTCAGCAATGAATAACTGCCAATAATCTAATATTGCTAGGAGCTGAAGGTAATTGTTGTAAGAAAAATACTATGTATAAATTGGCTTGTGGGCTATTTAGAATTTAATAAAGATTTTGTCTTAGTGATTAACAATTGAATTGTTTGGATAACTGTTTCTTACTTCACAGAACTATTATAAAAGAGAAAATATAGATAACCCCTAAATGAAGTGTGTTCGCAAAAATTAGGGGAGTAGCAAGAGGATAACACGCTACGCTGTGTTGGGTAGTCATTTTCGTAAATTTTAGGGCTTTATGATGGTAAATAAGGTGAAAACATTTTTCCGTGAAAAAT
>NZ_DCAP01000027.1:7300-291497 GCF_002311535.1 Salegentibacter sp. UBA1130
ATTTTTCACGGAAAAATGTTTTCAGCCCAGTGATACCGGTGATTTTTTCACGGAAAAGTTTAATTAACAGTGCCATTCACAACTTTTATCTGCACTCCGCAAAAGCTTAGTTTCAATAAAAGAGGTTCATTATAAATGGTCTTGGACACGAGCCAAAAAGCTTTGAAGGTGAATAGGTAAATTTGATTCTCTAGTTTAAGCTTTTTAACTCAAGTCCGCTTGATAGTAACTGAAATTTACCGATCAGGATTTCAATGTTTTTTAGTCTTCTTATACCGCATTACTTTTTGCTGCTAAAGAACAAGCTTTGAAATTAATCGGAGTGCATAAAGCGCTTTGCTATTTATAACTCCTATATAATTTCAAAACTTGAAATTGAATGGCATCAAAAGGTAATGCGATGGCGCTGGAAGAAGTAAATTGAATATAGCTGAATAACCAACTCATCCTGATCTACAACTGTTTTTCAGTTCGACGGCAAAAGGAAAATGCTTAAGATGAAAAAAGTAAATTTTTATAATTTTAAGCTGGTCTCAAACTACGTTTCTTCTTTATTCTCAAAACAGCAATAAAAGCGGTAATCGAAAGCAATACCCAAAATATATCTATAACAAAAATTTGGGTGTAGCCTTTTGAAAGAGAAACCCAGATCCAGTTTCCGGTCATTATGCCATTGGCAATAGGAACCAGGATGCCGAAAAAGCTTCCTAATATTAAACAGAATTTATTAGTAAAGTAGTTATCGTGTTTTATAGTAAATAAGACACTTAATACTAACCAGCCCCAAAAAAACACCTCGTAAATAAGATCCTTTCGTAAACCACCAGTAGTAGCCACATAACTCTCTCCATAAACTTTCATTACGATGAAAATAATGGCAGTTATGGGTAATAAACTTAGGCAAACAGAGGTGTAAATAGTAACAAGCCAGTTATTAAATTTTCTCTTCCTTTTTGAAACACTTTTTTTGTTTCTGGCAACCAGCCATATATAAACTCCGGAAAGAATTACAAAGCAGGTGACAAAGCCTAGAACTAAATAAATTAGCTTGAGTCCGTATCCGCCATAATCTCCATAATGCAGACGGCGCAAAAGGTTGAACGTTCCCCTGGAATAGGAGGTGGGTTCATTGATAGATCTTTCAGCGATAAGTCGAGCATCTGCTATTCGATAGATTTGTGAGGCCTGGTCCAGCAAGCTTTCATCATAGCCTGGGGAACCACTTAACTTCACATACATATGCTCATCACCATAATTTACAATCTTAAGCTCGCTCAGTTTAAGATCGGGCCATTTTTTTAGCGACTTTTCTGCAAAATAATTAATCGAAAAATCTTCCTTTATAGGGTTATAGGTGAACTCCAAATCATCCACCTTTTCTTCCAGGTTTAGGATTTTGGCCACTTCACGAGGCTCATCCGGGAATAGATATTTTTCTACCGGAGGGAGCATCACAGAATAACCGATCATTAAATAACAGCCCGTAACCGCAAAAATAAACTGATATGGAAGCCCTATCATTCCCAGGGCCACATGGGCATCTGTCCAAATGGTTTTCCATTTGGCCCCTGGTCGAAATGTGTAAAAACTGGAGAAGATCTTTTTCCAATGTACCAGCACACCAGTTATTATGGCAAAAAGAAAAAAGAAAGCAACTAATCCCGAGAGCAAATAGCCGGATCTGCCAAAAAAATTAAGCTGGGCAAAAAAATGTAAGCGATAAAAAAATTCGCCGAGAGAATAATTGGACTGGTAATCTTTTTTCTCAAAGGATTCCATATCCATAAAAAAATAATTGGAAAGCCTTCCTCTGTTTTGGTCTATAATGGTGGAATCTTTTGAAGGGGTCACGGAAACGTTAACTTCACGTTCGAAATAGCGATGAGAAAAGGTGATGTCTCTTCCATAAAGGTTTTGCCCTTCTTCTAACTTTTCTAAAGATTCATCAAAATCAATAGTGTTGAAGTAATTTTCTTCAATTGGTTTATTATGTTCCCAGGCACTTATTTCGTCTCTTAAAAAGGCAATGGAGCCGGTAAAAAAAATTATATATAAGAGCGCACTTATAATTATACCGCTTATAGTATGGGTATGAAACAGGATATTGTAAATTCTATTGGACATTTTAAAGGAACTTAAGGAATTAAGTAAATAAGAAGGGCGAAAAATGCAGTGAGCAAAAGGTATAACCCCCAGATTTTAAAGCCATTCTTTGCTAAAAAAGCGATTACAAGTAAAGCCGCCCATAAAATAAAGCCTGCAAATTGTAGGGTAATGAGTGATCCGGCATCTTTATAGATCTGGATAAAGAACATAAAAAAACTCTGGGTGAGGATGTAACCACCAATAAAACCTGCCGTAATTTTTAAAATACGTTGCCAGGGAGAGGAAAAATATTTCTTATTTGCCGGCATAATAGGAGAGGTAAAGTTCAATAATTAATATTAGCAATACTAAAATGCTCCAAAAACTTACAGATAGAATTTTTAAAGGCATAAGGATTATACTTAGACTTGCCACTAGGCTTAAGATCATTAAAAATGATAGTAAACCCACTATCCATCCGAAATGTAAAAGTAAAATGCACAGGCCCAAAGACATTAGCAGAACCCCTAAATAGTTGGCCTTCCTGGGTTGATTTTTTAACCATTTTTGAATTGAATAGTATACGCTGAATTTTGCTTTCTTTGAGCTGTGATAACAGGAAAGAAAACCTAAAAGCGTCAGTAAAAGTGCTAGTGAGATCATCTGTGATTTTCAATTGTAATTTTCCAGGGTACAGTGAGGTTAGGCGTATGCACGAAATTAAACGTTTCGACCCGAAAGCCGAAACGTCAAAGGCTTCATCAAACAATTTATTTATTCTTCACTCACAGGATCAAGCTTGCTGATTGCCGTTATATTGCCACCCTGTACTTCTAATCCCCGGCTTGCAGTAGCATTGTCAACATTAATATTATAAACATAACTGCTTTCGGAAGTGGTTATGCCCACATGTACAGTTCCATCGGCGTCCACGTAGTTATTGCTGGTTACATTTTGTATATCTGTTATCTCAGGAGTTCCTTCTATCCAGTCAAAAGTTTTATCATAAACATTAATTACAGCCAGGTTGGTACCCACGCTATAAGGAGCTTTTTCTTCCCGCATCATCACCACATAATCTCCGTTTCCAGCGTAAATATGATTGGTTGCATAATAGCCTCCGGAAGCTTCTTCAAGATCAAAAAAGTAAGTATCATCAAATTCTGTTTCCCCACTCTTTATCCTGGTAACTGCTGATGGTTTTGTTGAGGTCATTGTTCCGTTGGAAGAGGCAACAGAAGAGGAAAAAGCATAAACATCACCCACCTCATCTACACTAAGTCCGCTGGTAAAATAACGTCCAATAAAACTTGTCCTGTCATCATTTATAATTTTTTCCAGTTCCATTTCGGGGTAAGAATAAACCGCAATCCAGGCTTGATCAGGGTAATCGGTCCCGAAGGTATTATTACAACAAGCTTGAATACTGAAAAAGGGAGCAAAAACTTTATCGCCTACCTGGGTCATCCAACTAAAAAATGCTTGTTCCCCTTCAGGGGCGAGAGCAGCTGTGTTAATTTCTCCTTCTCCTACAAACTGGCTGGTCTCCGTGTCTAAGCGATACCAGCTTGCCACCGGCGATTCACTGCTTCTGGAAACCCGGGTCATAATAACTTCATCTCCAACATTGGTGAAAGTATGTACTGTTTCTGACTGGAAATCTGATAACTTATCTAATGCTCCGTTTTCATTTAATTGGTAAGTGGTTACAGCCCCTGGATTTCCCTGGCCGTAAAGCAGGCTAAAGAACTTATTATTATTGGTGATATAATAGCGGTATGTGCCGTCTTGTTCTACGCCGTTTCCTGCCGTACTTATACTCCCTTCGGAGATGCTCTCGGCTGTAAGTAAATAGTCTGCGACTCCTTCTGAAGCTATCGGAGTAGCTGCAATAATATATTTATCTGTAGCGGTTTCCTCTCCGCCTCCGGGAATATTGGTGTCGTCTTCACTGCAGCTTGCACTAATTAATACTAAGGCTAAAATTGCGAGATGATAAAAATTGAACTTTTTCATATTGATTATTATTTTGGTATTAGGAATTGATTAAAATGAATATCTTATTTTACCGGTGTAGTTCCTGCCGGGCTTTTGTAGACTAAAGTTGTCGTATAAATTGGCATCTGCCAGGTTCCTTGCCTCCAGGGTAAATTGAAAGTTGTTCTTTTTCCCAAAGCTGTAAGTCAGACTTAGGTCATGTGCAATTTGTTCCGGTACCTCTAATTTCGTGCTGCCTAAACTGGGCCAGTATAAATAAAAGGAATGGACATATAATAGGTTATAACCAAAACTCACGCGATTTTTAGAGTTAAAAGGACTATCGAAAGTATAGGTGGCATCAGCATTTCCGTATAAATAAGGGATGTTTGGAATTCTATCCCTGTAGACAATGCTTTCCCGGGTTTGACCACTTTCAAACCGGGTGTTATTTCTCAGGTTCTGATAGGTTAAATTTGCTCCGGCAGACAATTTATCTTTATAAGAATAGCGTGCTTCGGCTTCTAATCCCAGGTTGGTCACATCTGCGAGGTTATCCATTACCTGGAAAACCTGATTTTGATTAAGCCTTGGTCTTATAAAGTCCTTGGCATCGCGATAAAATCCATTTCCATTTAAATTGACCTGGTGATTCTTTCGAATTCTAAAGAAATATCCTGCACCGAAATTATAGTTATAACTTGTTTCAGGTCTTAAGCTGTTATTGCCTTGCAATAACACACCACCATCTCCAAATAGTTCATTAGGCTCCGGCAAGCGAAAACTTTTTTCAAAAGATGCTTTTAGTTGGAAATTATCGGTTAGAAAGTAGGTTGCCGCTGCACCATAACCGAGATCATTAAACGTATTTCTTTTGGGGCGGTAAGCTACCGTGCCGTATTCTGAACCAACAGGCCTGTAAGCTTCTTCAAAAGTAGTAACCTGGTTGTAATTCTTTAAAAAGGTGGTTATACTCCAATTCTCTTTCTCAAAAGTATAGCCAATACCGGCAATGTTTTTGGTAGTCTTTTGTGGCTGGCTATAGATTTGTGCTTCCTCTGACAGCAGATTTTCTCTTTTCCTGTCAAATGTGGTATAAACATTACTGGCCGCAAGTTTATGGGTATCATTAATTGTATAGTTGATATTAGCATTTGCAATTCCGTTGTTATTCTGAAATTCTAAATGAGTGTAGTTTAATTCTCCTCCCGGACTGTCATATTCAATAAACTCCCCAAACCAATTATAACGACGGTTTACTGTATCTATAACTTCTTCTTTCCCAAAATTATAGTTCGCATTTAAAGTGAGATCCAATCCCTCGGTAAATAGATCTTCTTTTTGATATTTTAGGCTAGGCATTAAAATATTTCCTCTTCTGTGCCTGTTGCCATATACACTTACCTGCCTTGCGCCAGTTTGAATTTCATTATAATTTTGTCCCGCTGTAAAACCAAGCAATAATTTATCAGCATAAGATTTATTAACCACCCCTATATTTCCAATGATAGTTTCATTGTGATATTCATCATTAAAACGTTGAACTTCCTGGTTCGGAAAATATTCACCAGTTTCCAGATCGGCTACATCAACATCTATATTGTAGTCATTGTCGGAATAGTTCTGAAATGCGTTTATTCTGGCGGTAAATCCTGATTCTGCAGTATATATAGCGTTGATATTACTACGGTGAGTATTAAAAGATCCATAGGAGTAAGAGACATCTAAGTGATTACCAAAATCGCTTTTTGTAACAATATTGATAGCACCTCCAAGAGCATCCGCACCTAACCCGACAGGAACCACACCTTTATAGACTTCAATTCGTTCGGCCAGGTTAATAGGAATATTGTTTAGCTGAAAAGAAGATCCAAAATTTTCCATTGGAATTCCATCTATAAAAACTTTGACCTGATTACCCCGGAAACCGTTCATTGAAAGCTGCATATCTGAACCCACACCACCGCTTTCTCTTACCCGTATTCCTGAAACGCGATCCAGGGCATGGCCGATATCCAAAGAAGTATGATGCAGTTTTTTTGCATCTACTACATCTACATTATAGGCCAGGGCCTCTATTTGCTGAATCCTGCTTTTTGCGGAAAGATTTACTTCCTCCAGGGCGGTGGCCGATGCTTCAAGCTCTATCTCAAAAAAGCTATTATTTTCTTTAATTACTCTTGTCTGAGAAATATATCCAACAAAGGAGATCTTAAGATTGAGCTTGCTTTTGGTAGGTGTGCTAAGTGAAAAATAACCTTGTGGATTAGTAGTGGTTCCCCTGGAAATTTCAGGAATCCAGATGGTCACCCCAAGTAAGGGCTCACCATTTATGTCGGTTATTCTTCCTTCAATTTGCTGCTGCTCCTGGGCGGATAAAAGCCCGCTTATAAACAGGCATAGCAATAAAATCTCTCGCAAATTCGTATATTGCATTGCTTTTTAATTGTAAGAGGTTAAAGAGTAATCACGGAGTCATACAGTTACCGCTGTATGGCTCTTTTTTGTTTTAAACCACGCTAAAATTATTAAGACTGGTTCTAAACTAAGGCAAATGTAATTATTTTTCCGAAGTGATAAAGGGAATCTACATTTTTATTTAAATTAAGTCTAAATAAGTTTTATAATTCAAATCCTTATTCTATGTTTGTGTTATCAATAATCGTTCTAAATAATTAAAATGAAAAAAATTACAATTTTTCTTTTTGCCTTATTAATACAGGCTACTGCTTCCGCTCATTATTTATGGGTAGAAACAGCCCCGGTTGCTAAACTTAACGAGGCTCATATAGTAAAAGTGAAATATGGTGAGTATACCTATGGAGCAATTGAGACGGTAGGTAATGATGCATTTAATAGTGTGAAGAATTTTAAGCTTTGGTTGGTTTCTCCAAGTGGGAAGAAAACAGAACTTAAAACAACACCTGAACAAAATTTTTATAAGGCAAGTTTTATTCCAACCGAGGAAGGAAGTTATACCCTTGCTTTAGATAATAATGATATTCAGGTTTTGGATTATACGGAATATGATTTTGGAATTTTTAAACCTCAATATCACGCAAAGGCACGTGTTACAGTCGGAGGAAATGCTGAATCAATTGCAATAACAAACCAGGGGGGTATTGAAATTATAAACTTAAGTGATAAGATTGCAAGCCATAACAGTAAAGTAAAATTAAAAGTTCTTTTTCAAGGTGAAATATTGGAAGATCAGGAGGTTGTGATCTATGTAAGTGACCGATGTTCAAAGAAAATGATCACTGATGAAAAAGGAGAGATAAGTTTTGAGCTTCCCTGGAATAATACACTTTATACCGTAGAAACTACCTTTAACGAAAATATTCCCGGAACATATAATGGGGATGATTATGATTTTATATGGCATTGCGCTACTTACGCCATTGCCCTATAAGTACCTTGTGTTAATTTAGTTCTTGAGTCCTGAAAATCCCCGCCCTGTGTGGGGATTTTTGTTTTTGGATTAGTAGTCTATTTCAAATTGAAGATATTTCTTTGTTGTTTGAATTAATACCCGTTAAAAAATTACTATAAATACTCTTTTTATAACCTAAGCTTAAAATTTAGAAAACGCTGAACTTACATTAAAAACCTTCTTTTGGGAAAGCCTAAATTTTAATGCAAACCAAAGAAACTCTTTTATCAGACCAGCAATTATTAGCAAAGTTGAGAAATGGGAATGAAACCGTTTTTCCTTTGGTATTTGACAGGTATTGGAAAAGACTCTATTCTTATGCCTTTAAGATCTATAGAGATGATAAGGTTTGTGAAGATATCGTACAGGAAATTTTTATTAGTCTTTGGGAGAAAGCTTCAGAGTCTCAAATTCTAAACCTTGAGGCCTATTTATTAAGGTCGGTAAAGTACCGCGTTGCTAACCATATTAGAAGTTTAAAATTTTCTAGTAGCCAGGAAGAGATCCTCGAAAGTATTCCTTACCCTTCAAATTCAGTGCTTAGTTTAGAATACCAGGAATTTGAAAATGAAATTCTCTCCAAGGTTAAACAATTGCCTCCCAGGTGTCGGGAAATTTTTGTTCTTAGCCGCTTCGATAATTATAGTAATTCAGAGATTGCCCACAAACTCAATATTTCTATTCGTACAGTAGAGAAACAAATAAGCAATGCTCTTTCTTATCTCAAAACTAATATAGAAGACACTTATTTCCCCTTACTTGTTACCACAATGTTGCTTCAAGGTTAATCATTGAACCTTAATATTAAGAGTTCTTTAAGAAGTAAAATCATAGTACGTGTTTGCCCTGCAAAATGTGACTTATAGTTAAAAGCAGGTTTTGAATAAACACGAACTTATTTATTTAGCAGAAAAGTATGCCGCCAAAAAAGCGAACTCACAAGAAAGGCTGGCGGTAGATATTTTTTTAAGAAAAGTGCAGGAACAGGGTACTCATCCTTTTGTAAATCTTGATGAAGAAAAACGCAATAAACTATTTAGTAAAATAGAAGATAAAATACAGTTTAAAAAAAGCGAAGAGAAGAAATACTGGAAGAGAATTATTGCATCTGCAGCTGTTCTTTTTTTGTTGCTGGGAACTGTCTTATTGAGTCTTATAATTGAAAATGATATAACCCAGGTTGCGTCCAAAGGTGAAAAGAGGGAAATTGAGCTTAACGACGGCAGTAAGATTTTCCTTAATTCTGGCTCTACAATAACTTACCCTGAAAATTTCAAGGAAGATCGAAGAATCACGCTTGAAGGGGAAGCATTTTTCAAAGTAGCTCCAAATCCTGAAAAGCCTTTCCGAATTAAGTCTGGAACTATTGAAACCAAAGTTTTAGGCACCTCATTTAATATTAACGCTTACGCCAAAGGAAGGGAAAAGATAAGTGTTAACTCCGGAATCGTACAAGTTACTTATGGGAATAATTCTTCCCAAAAAGTTACACTGACTAAAAATATGCAACTCAGCTTTTTCGAAGATAACCTGCCTGCGATCACAGAAATGAATAGCGATAACTATAATGCGTGGACCAATAATATTATCGTACTAGATAAAACTAGTCTGGGAGAAACCGCTAAAATTCTAGAGAACTGGTATGACGTTGATATTGAGTTTGCCGATCCCAGCTTAAAAGAACTTACTATTTCAGGAAAGTTTAAAGAGGAGAAGCTTGAAACTGTCTTACAAAGTATAGCGCTAATTAAAGACTTAGAAGTAGTTTATAAAAACCCTAAAAGTATAATTATAAGAGAACAACAAGAAAAATTTAATTGAATTAGCCACAAAAAACAGACCCGTTTCTGCTGCAACAGAAACGGGCAATTTAAAAATTAGACTACAAATATTAATCTATAGCCAAATTGTAATGAATACTAAACTACAATTTTTTCTAAATTATTTAACCAAAACCCTACTGATTTCTATGGTAGGTTTGTTCTTAATACCAAGTGAGGCAATGGCCAGCACAGTAGGTAACAACGATACTCCAATTAGCATTGAAGTAGAAAATGCCTCTATTACCGAAGTTTTTTCTACCATAGAAGCTAAAACCGGTTTCACCTTTGTTTTCGATGAAAGCATAAGTCGGTCACAACACAGCTTTACCTTTCAGTTTACTAATGAAAAGTTAGAAAGGATATTTCAGCAAATATCGGCCAAAACGGGTTTTCAATTCAAAAAGATAAATCATACCATTAGCGTGGTAAAGCCAGATGAGCCTCAATTAACAGCTAGTGGAAAGGTATTCGATACTGATGGGTTACCTCTTCCCGGAGCAACCGTAGTAGAGGTTGGAACCTCTAATGGAACTACCACAGATTTTGATGGGAATTTTAATTTAAAAGTTGGTCAATTTCCGGTTAAGCTGGAGGTTACCTTTATGGGTTTTAATGACCAGGTGATAACGCTTCAAAATTCAGAGCCGGTTCAGGTAGTGCTCTCCGAAAATGCTAATGCACTTAATGAAGTAGTGGTAACTGCTTTGGGGATAAAAAGAGAAGAAAAAAGGTTAGGGTTTTCGCAGGAAACAGTAGAAGCTGAGAACCTATCTCAAACGGTACCTAATAACTGGTCTGCAGGTTTAAAAGGAAAAGTTTCTGGTTTGAAAATTGTTTCTACGGGGTCCGGGCCTATTAATTCTCAACAGATCACTCTGCGTGGGAATAATTCACTTAATCCTAACGGGAACTATGCGCTCATCGTGGTAGACGGGGTGCCAATTAATACCGAAATGACTACTTCCGGATCGTCCAATGCTTACATGGGTGGCGACTCTCCTGTAGATTTTGGAAATGGGATTTCAGACCTTAATCTTGAAGATATCGAGAGTGTTTCAGTTTTAAAAGGAGCTGGTGCTACAGCCCTTTACGGTAGCCGTGCTGCAAATGGCGCTTTGATTATTACTACAAAATCTGGTGCTAATCAAAAAGGTCTTGGAATTTCATATAATACCAGTACTACTTTTGATATAATTCAACGTTGGCCAGATTTTCAATATGAATACGGGCAGGGCACAGGGAAATCTTTTAACGATGCCGGCGAGCCTTATTACTCTTACGGAGGTTCAGATGATGGTAACAGCACAGGGGGTACCAGTAGTGCCTGGGGACCTCGTTTTGAAGGGCAGTATTATTATCAATATGATCCGGAAGTTGGTGGACAGTCTGAAGAGCGCCAACTGTGGAGGCCTTATAAGGATAACCGCAAAGACTATTGGCGAACTGGTTTTACCACTAACAATAATATAACGTTGCAAGGTGGAGATAAAAATGGTTCTATGCGTGCATCCGTGGGTCATCAACTTAATGAGTGGATTATGCCGAATACCGGCTTTGAGCGTATTACCGCTTCAGTTAATGCCCGGTACAAAGTTTCTAAGAATATTGAAGTAGGTTCTACACTAAATTACAATAACAGGAGTAGCGATAACCTTCCTGGAACCGGGTACAATAATGGATCTATCGCATATTTCATGATCTTTCAGAATCCTAATGTTAACCTGGATTGGTTACGTCCAATTTGGCAGGAAGGCCAGGAGAACCTTGAGCAGATTCAGCCTTTTAGTTCTTATATAGATAATCCTTATTTAATAGCTTATGAAGCGACGAATTCCTTGGCAAGTAATCAATTGGTAGGTAATATCTTTTCTAATATTCAATTAACGCCCAAGCTAAATTTAATGTTGAGAACTTCTTTGAACACTTATCATCAGGATAGGGAGCAGAAAAGACCATACAGTATTAACAGGTATGCCCGTGGTTATTTTAAAACCCAGGATGTTTGGAAACAGGAAGTGAATTCTGATTTTTTATTGACCTATGAAGATGAAATTAGTAAAGATCTATCATTTTCAGTTTCAGGTGGTGGAAATGCGATGGATTATAAGTATCGCCGAACCGATGCCGCTGTAGATGGTTTGGTAGTACCAAATGTATATAAACTGGCGAACGGAATTAATAATCCAATTGTCAACACTTACGACCGTAATAAGAAAATAAACAGTTTGTATGGTTTGGCTTCATTTTCATTTAGGGATATGGTATTCTTAGATGTGACCGGCCGTAACGATTGGTCTAGTACACTACCCACCCAGAATAACTCGTTTTTTTATCCTTCAGCAAATACCAGTATAATTCTTTCTGAAATCTTTAATTTTTCAGGTCCGGTAGATTATTTAAAATACCGATTCTCATTTGCCGAAGTTGGAAATGATACAGATCCTTACAAAACTAGTAAGTATTACAGCCAGAATGCTTTTCCAAGTTCAGCAGTAGCCCCAACGAACCTTTATAATTCTAATTTTAAGCCAGAAATAACTACCAGTTATGAAACGGGTATTGAAGCCAGGCTTTTCGCTAATAGGATCAATCTTGATGCTACAGTTTATCAAACTTCTACAAAAAACCAGATTATCTCCGTGCCCTTAGATATTACAACCGGGTATAGTTCTGGAGTATTAAATTCAGGAGAGGTTAGAAACCGTGGAATTGAATTAGCTGTAAATGCTAAAATTATCAATAACGATAAATTTAAATGGAGCACTAATCTTACCTGGGCCAGAAACTGGAATAAAGTATTGGAGCTAGCCGATGGTATAGATGGGCAACAAGAAATCGGTACCGGTGGGCAGGCTAGAATTATCGCTAAAGTTGGTGGTACGGCGACTTCAATCTATGGTGCCGGATTTGTACGCTCACCAGAGGGTGAAATAGTCTATGATAATGGTGGCTTACCAGCCTACCCAGATGATATTATGTACATAGGTGATGCCAGCCCGGATTGGCGTGCAGGATTACAAAATAACTTTAGCTATGGTAATTTTGGTCTAAATGTCCTGCTTGATGGTCAGTATGGTGGAATTATTTACTCTCAAACCCACCATAAGATGGTTCAGCAAGGTAAACTCAAATCTACTTTTAGAGGAAGGGAAGAAGGTGTGATTGTTGGCGAAGGTGTGGTTTTAAATGAAGACGGTTCCTATTCTCCAAATACTACGGAAGCTATTACACCAGACTGGTATAACCGTTATTACAGAAGGGCTAATGTGGAATCTAATTCTTTTGATGCTTCTTACCTGAAGCTTAGAGAAGTTAGTTTACAATATAATTTTCCGAAGAGATGGTTTGAAAATAATACGATCCAGGATATAAGCCTTTCTCTATTTGGAAGAAACCTTGCTGTAATTTCAGATTTCCCAATTTATGATCCTGAAACTGCAGCATTAAACGGAGATACTATTCTACCGGGTGTAGAGATGGGCCAAATGCCATCCCCGGCAACTTACGGATTTAATTTACAAGTGAATTTATAAAAAAATGAAGATGAAAAGTATAAAATCATTCAGTGTAATTGTTATAGCTAGCTTTTTGCTATTTGCCTGTACTTCTAATTTTGAAGAGATAAACGAAGATCCCAACCGTATTGCTGAGATAAGTCCTGGGACGCTTATCAACCCGATTATTTACGGCCTTGCTACGCATAATGCTAATAGGAGTGCCAGCATCACTTTTGATCTGATGCAGGTTTCGCTTCCGTTTCCCAGTGTATCTGGAGGCTTACACCGTTATGACGTAAGTCCAAATATTGGAAATTCTTCCTGGTATAATTACTACCGATGGTTAAATAATATCAGTGAAATGCGAATCGCGGCAGAAGAAGCAGGAGATGTGAATTATGAAGCTATTGCGCTTACTTTGAATGCCTGGGTGTATTCAAATCTTACCGATATTTTTGGTCCGGTTCCAATGACGGAGGCTGTAAAGGGAGAAGAAGGAAATCTTTACCCGGCTTTCGATGCTCAATCTTTTATTTATGAAACTATCCTGGCCGATCTTGAACGTGCCAATGAACTTTATAACCCTGAAGCTGCAATGGTCTATGCTGAGGATATCTTATTTCAAAATGATGTGAGTAAATGGCAAAAGTTTACCAATTCTTTGCGTATGAGACTACTCTTAAGGATTTCCAACCGGGAAGAAATTGGCGCTTTTCAGCAATTGACTGCTATGATCAATAATCCTGAAACCTATCCGGTTTTTGAAAATACCGAAGAATCTGCTATTCTACAAGTTACAGGTGTCACTCCCAATGTGTCTCCTTGGGGAAGACCGCAGGATTTTAGGTTAAGTGTAAACCTAACAGAATTTTTTATAGATAATCTAAATGAACTGGAAGACCCAAGGCGCCCTATAATTGCAACTATGGCTAGTGATTTAGATAATAATCCAATTGGTTATAAAGGAATTCCTAGTGCGTATGCCGGCCCGGAATCTCAGTTTGAATTTAATGCTTCTACTTTCAACATTGAACAGGTTGAAAACCCTATGCAAATATTCTTACTTACCTATGCTGAGGTGGAATTTATTAAAGCCGAGATTGCCCAGAGAGGATATACAGGAGATGCAGAAACCCATTATTTAAATGGTGTTAATGCCGCTATGGAGCAAATGGAAACTCAAGTGCCCGAGGATTATTATGATACAGAACTGGCACAATATGACGGCAGTTTGGAAAGAATTATGCTGCAAAAATATTATGCACTTTATTTTACCGATTATCAGCAGTGGTTCGAGTATAGAAGAACCGGTTTCCCAGAACTTCCTAAAACCGAAGCTATGCTCAATGATGCGATGATGCCTGTTAGATTTACTTATCCACAAGACATTCAGGTAAATAACCGGGAAAATTATCTGGAGGCTGTAGATATGCTAGGAGGTAGCGATAATATCAATACCAAAGTTTGGTGGGACAATTAAAAATGAAAGGATTTATAAATATGAAAATAGGATTTGTACTAACAGTAAGCTTTTTATTAGGTTTAAACCTTATAGCGCAAGAAAAATCCACAGGCTATGTTTTTGAAGATAGCAACCAAAATGGTAAAAAAGATGGTCGGGAAAAAGGAATAGCAAAGGTGGCCCTCTCCAATGGTCGTGATGTGGTGTTGACCAATGCTAAAGGGAAATATGAATTGTTGGTCGGACAGGATGATATCATTTCAGTAATTAAACCTGCAGGCTTTAAAGTTGGTAGGGGTGAAGATAACCTTCCTCAGTTTTTTTATATCCATAAACCCAAAGGTTCACCTGATTTAAAATTTAAGGGTGTTGAGGTGACAGGGAAATTGCCCAAGTCAGTTGATTTTGCTTTAATTCCATTTCAGGAAAAGGAGAAATTTACAGCGCTTATTTTTGGAGATCCACAGCCTTATACTCAACAGGAAGTCGATTATTTTGCAGATGGTATCGTAGCAGAGGTAGAAGGTATAGAGAATGTACCTTTCGGATTAAGTCTCGGTGATTTGGTAGGTAATGATCTTGATCTTTTTAATCCTTATATAAAAGCTGTCAAGCGGGTAGGTACACCCTGGTATAATTTACTGGGAAACCACGATATCAATTTCGATGTGGAAAACGATACACTTTCTGATGAAACTTATGAAGCACATTTTGGCCCGGCCAATTATGCTTTTAACTATGGAAAGGTACATTTTCTTGTTTTAGATGATGTCTTGTATCCAGATCCTCGGGATGGTAAAGGTTATTGGGGAGGTTTTAGAGAGGACCAGTTTCAATTTATAGAAAATGACTTAAAGAATGTGCCTAAAGACCATTTAGTAGTTCTTGCTATGCATATTCCCTTAAGTGAACCAGATGGTGTAGATACTTTCAGAGATGAAGACAGGAAAAGGCTTTTTGAACTTTTAAAAGACTTTCCTAACACCCTTTCGCTTTCAGCCCATACGCATATACAACGCCAGGATTTCTTTGGAAAGGAAGAGGGATGGATGCAGGCTGAACCACACCATCATTATAATGTTGGTACAACTTCGGGTGACTGGTATTCAGGAAAATTAGATGAAAATAATATTCCGATTTCAACAATGAGAGATGGAACTCCTAAAGGTTATGCGTTTTTAAATTTCAATGGAAACGAGTATAGCATAGATTATAAGGTTGCAGGTAAACCAGCCAACTATCAAATGGAAGTTTTTGCGCCTAAGGTAGTTGCTAAGGGCAGAAGAACTAAAGCAGGAATTTTTGTGAATTTCTTTATGGGAACCGAGGGTAATAAAGTTCTATATAGAATTGATAATGGGGAATGGAAGGACATGCAGTATATGGAAGAATATGATCCGTCTTATGTAGAAATGGTTTATGAATGGGACCTAACCGAAGAACTAATGCCGGGTAGGAGGTCTTCAAATCCTATTAAAAGTGAACATTTGTGGCGCGGAAATATTCCAACAGATCTTGAGACCGGGAAACATACCATAGAAATAAAAGCTACTGATATGTTCGGTAAAGTACATATGGCAAGCGACAGCTATCGCATTGCAAAACCTATTAAATAGTTGAGTTTTAATTCCAGTGTTTAGTTTGTAAGGCCTGCCCACAGTTCTCTATTTTTACGGGTGGGCCTTTTTTTAAAGTCATGAATATGAAAATTATAAAAACGGTATTGTTTTCCTTCCTTTTGATTAGCCTGTCTTGTAAAAATAAACAGGAAGAAGGAGCGAAAATTCAGAAAAATGAAGAAGAGCTCCAGGTAAAGGTGCAGGGCC
Organism: Salegentibacter sp. UBA1130; assembly: GCF_002311535.1. NCBI lineage: Bacteria > Pseudomonadati > Bacteroidota > Flavobacteriia > Flavobacteriales > Flavobacteriaceae > Salegentibacter > Salegentibacter sp. UBA1130. The sequence continues at coordinate 23,404 of NZ_DCAP01000027.1, forward strand.
ATCGTGGTGATAGGGGCAATTTTCCCGAAAACACTATTCCCGCCTTTATCAGCGCGGTAAAAAAGGGCGTTGATGTTATTGAACTGGATGTGGTTATTTCTAAAGATAAAAAAGTAGTGGTGTCTCACGAGCCATTTATGCATTCACTTTATGTCCTGACCCCTTCAGGAGATAGTATTTCCGAAGACAAACAAGAAAGCTTTAATATTTACAAGATGCCTTACGATAGCATTAAAAAGTTTGATTCGGGCTCTAAAGGGAATCGATTATTTCCAAATCAGCAAAAACAAAAAACCTACAAGCCTTTACTATCGGGAGCTATAGATTCTGTAGAAACTTATATAGCAGAAAATAATTTGAAGCCTGTGAGCTATAATATTGAATTAAAAAGTTCAGAAGATAAATATGGTAATTATCAACCAGCCCCGGAAGAATTCGTGAATCTTGTGATGGAAGTAATCCAAACTAAGAATATTGAGCAGAAGATGAATTTACAATCTTTTGATGTGAACATTTTAAATGAAATTCATAAAAGTTATCCTGAAGTGGAAACTGCCTATTTAATATATACTGAGGGCATCGAAAAAAATCTGGCTTTACTCGATTTCCAGCCAGAAATCTATAGCCCACATTATGGATTGGTAAAAGACACTGCTTTTGTTGATTCTATTAAAAGTATGGAAATGAAATTAATTCCGTGGACAGTAAATGAGCCCAAAGCCATTAAAAAAATGATTGAACTAAATGTAGATGGAATTATTACCGATTACCCGGAACGAATTATTGAAAATTGAAAATTGAAGTCAGTTGTGTGAAGAAAATTAGCTATTTAAGCTTACTTTTATTTTCACTAGCCGCCATTCGGTTTTTTAAATTATTCATATCCTCGCTTAATTTTTCATCTAATACTTTTGCGTAGTGTTGAGTAATTTTTATAGATCTATGCCCAAGCATTTTGCTTACGCTTTCTATTGGTACTCCATTTGAAAGGGTTACGGTGGTGGCAAAGGTATGCCTGGCAACATGAAATGTTAGTTTTTTTTGAATTTCACATAAATCAGCTATTTCTTTTAAATAACTATTCGTTTTTTGGTTTGATAGTACCGGTAACAAAGTTCCTTTAGGATTATCAAAGTCCTCATATTTTTTAATAAGCTCTTCCGGCACTGTTAAAAGAGGAACGCTGCTTAAGGATTTGGTTTTTGTTCTTTTAAACTTTAACCATTGGCTGCCATCAATTCCTTTAATAATGTTCTGTTTAGTTAGCTTTTTAATATCGGAATAAGAACACCCAGTATAACAAGAAAACAGAAATGCATCCCTAACTTGTTCCATTCTTTGGATGGTAAAAGTTTTTTCCATTATTCTAATGATTTCCTCTTTAGTCAAGAACTCTCGGTCAATAACCTGACGCTTTTGCTTGAAATTATAAAAAGGATCCTTTTCCAGCCATCCATTAGCAACTGCAATTCGAACAATTTTTTTCAAATAGGCTAGATATTTTAATGCCGAATTATGAGAATGGTTAAGTTCTGTTTTGAGATAATACATAAAACTATTGATGAATTTAATGTCAATATCCTTTACACGAAAATCATCGGCTTTATAACTAGATGATATAAAGTTGGTTAAATGTTTTTTTGTGGTCTTGTAGCGTTGCAGTGTTCTAAAGGAATAATCTTTATCAACCAGTTTTTCCATTCTTAGGTTATGATCCTCGAAGATTTTGAGAATTTCTTTTTTTGAATCGTCGTTACCTATAAAAACATCTTTTAATATAGTTGCTGTAATATTTTCTTCTGAACTCTGAAGTTTTTGAAATATACTATACAACCGATTTTTCATAATATCCAGATGCCTGTTTATTGATTTAGCTTCACTCGAGTGACCTTTAAAACAATTGGCTTTAGCATTCCATTTGTTTAGTTCTACTTTTCTCATGGTACTAACTTCAGCTCTTTTCCCATCATAGGTAATTCTCATGTAGATAGGTACTTTTCCTTGTTTGTCAGTTTTAGTTCTCTTGATATAGAAGAGAATTGATAATAAGTTCTGCATAATGATATATTTTGAATGATAAATCTAAAGAAAAAAATCCAAAAAATATAGCTGTAAAAACCATTATATCAACATGTTAAAGGGTATTCGGTGACCTATTTTTGAAATTCAAAAAGGTCACCTAATTGGACACTTTTAATACCTATTCAAATGATATTATTTGATATCAATAAAAAAGAAAAACCCCGTAAACAGTGCAGTTTACGGGGTTTTGATTGAATTTGATATGTTAAAAGTACTCGAGGCGGGAATCGAACCCGCACAACCGAAGTTACTGGATTTTGAATCCAGCGCGTCTACCAGTTCCGCCACTCGAGCAAGTGGATGGCAAAAGTAAAAAATTTTTCCCATCCCCAAATGTTTTTTTTCCAATTTTAAAGTTTCAGTCTAAACATATTCGTGAGGTGTGAAAGGAATTAATTTCTAAATTTGCAGCACAACAAACAACATTCATAAAAACAACACAACATGCCCAACGTAATTCCAGAGGCTAAGATTTTTTCCTGTACCCAGAGTAAAGCTTTAGCTGAAAAAATAGCGGCCGCTTACGGCACCAAATTAGGAAATGTAATTACTTCAACTTATAGCGATGGCGAGTTTCAGCCTTCTTTTGAAGAATCGGTTCGCGGTTCGCGAGTTTTTATTATTGGTTCTACCCACCCGGGCGCAGACCACTTAATGGAGATGCTTTTAATGCTTGATGCTGCAAAAAGAGCTTCGGCGAGACATATTACCGCGGTGCTTCCATATTTTGGTTGGGCACGTCAGGATAGAAAAGACAAACCCAGAGTCCCAATTGCTGCCAAAATGATTGCCAGTATCCTGGAAACCGCAGGAGCCACCAGAATTATAACTATGGATTTGCACGCCGATCAAATTCAGGGATTTTTCGAAAAGCCCGTAGATCACCTTTACGCTTCCACAGTTTTTCTTCCGCATTTAAAGAAATTGGGATTAGATAATTTAACAGTTGCATCGCCAGATATGGGGGGGTCTAAACGAGCTTATGCATACTCTAAAGCATTGGAGAGCGATGTGGTAATATGTTACAAACAAAGAGCAAAAGCCAATGTGATCTCGCACATGGAGCTTATTGGTAACGTAGAAGGTAAAAATGTGGTTTTGGTAGACGATATGGTAGATACTGCCGGAACACTTACTAAAGCTGCCGATTTAATGATGGAACGCGGGGCAAAAAGTGTGCGAGCTATTTGTACCCACCCGGTACTTTCTGGCGGAGCTTATGAAAAGATTGAAAAATCAAAACTAATGGAATTAATTGTGACCGATTCTATTCCGCTAAAGCAAGAAAGTAAAAAAATTAAGGTTGTAAGCTGTGCCAATCTTTTTGCCGATGTTATGAATAGGGTTCATAACAATGAATCTATTAGTTCTAAATTTATTATGTAATCAAACCCTTTATTCATAGTTAATATTCAGTTTTTTAGCTTCAATTCTCAATTATAATTTTCTTTTTAAAGAATTTTAAGTCAGGGTTTTATAGAAAGGAAAAAAGCGCTACTTTTGCAGCCTAAAATTTTTCAACAATGAAATCAATTACGATCAACGGATCTAAAAGAGAAAGCGTAGGAAAGAAAGCCACGAAGGCCCTACGTAATGCTGGACAGGTTCCTTGCGTATTATACGGGGGAGATGCCAAGCCGTTGCACTTTGCAACAGAAGAAATTTCGTTTAACAACCTTGTGTACACCCCAGATGTGCATACAGTGGAAATTAAGTTTGAAGACGGCGAGAAGTTTAACGCTATTCTTCAGGATATCCAATTCCACCCGGTTACCGATGCTATATTGCACGTAGATTTCTACCAGATTAGTGATGATAAACCAATCACTATGGAAATTCCTATCCATACCGAAGGTGTTGCGAGAGGGGTTAAAAATGGTGGTGTTTTACGTTATAACCTACGTCGTTTAAAAGTAAGAGGTTTGGCTAACGAATTGCCAGATTATATTACTGCAGATGTAACCAAACTTAAAATTGGTCAAAAACTTTATGTTACTGCAGTTGCAGACGAGTCTTACGAGATTCAGCATCCAGATAACACAGTAATTTGCCAGGTTAGAACTTCACGTAACATTGTTGCCCTTGAGGACGACGAAGATGAAGACGAAGTACCAGCAGATGAAGTACCATCTACTGAAACAGATGATGTTGCTGCAGTTAAAGAAGGAGAAGATAATTAATCTTTTCTTTTTTCAACAAAAATTTAAAAGCATCCCAAATGGGGTGCTTTTTTTGTTTTAAAAGTTTTTCAAAATCAACCTTAACAAACTACCTGGGAAGCCAGTTCAGCATTTAAATCTGGATTATCGGGTAAAAACTTTTAGTTAGATATTCTAATAATTTTATCTTTACCAAAACAATTGTTATGCTGTCTTTCTTCGGAAAAATACTCAGTAAGAAAAAGCCCCAGGAAGAAGAACAAGATCCCATGAAGAAATTTTTGATCGTAGGTCTGGGAAATCCAGGTCCTAAGTATGAGAACACCCGTCACAATATTGGATTCAAAATCTTAGATTATATAGCCGAAAAGGAAGAGGTGAGTTTTTCTACAGAAAAATTAGGAGATATAGCTACATTTAAGTTTAAAGGCCGAACCTTTATAATGCTAAAACCTTCAACTTATATGAATTTAAGCGGGAAGGCTGTTAACTACTGGCTTCAAAAAGAGAAAATTGAATTACAGAATTTATTGGTGATTACAGATGATCTAAATTTAGCATTTGGTACTATTCGGCTAAAAACCAAAGGTAGTGATGGTGGTCATAATGGCTTAAAAGACATTCAAAACACCTTAAACACCACGAAATATAATAGGTTTAGATTCGGGATTAGTGACGAGTTTTCTAAAGGTCAGCAGGTAGATTATGTTTTAGGAGAATGGGGAGAAGAAGAGCGAAAGGAATTGCCAGAACGTTTACAGAAATCAGCCGAATTGGTAAAATCTTTTGGCACTGCAGGCGTTTCAAATACTATGAATTCATTTAACGGAAAATAAGTTGGCCTTGAAAATACATAAAGGAGCAAATGCTTTTAAAGGTGAAAAACAAACCGTAGTCACCATCGGTACTTTTGACGGGGTTCACGCCGGGCATCAAAAAATTATAAAACGGCTGGTAGATGCCGCTAAAATTGAAAACCTTGAATCTGTTATCTTTACTTTTTTTCCGCATCCAAGAATGGTTCTGCAAAAAGAAAGCGGGTTAAAACTTATAAATACCATAGAAGAACGTACCGAAATCCTTGAAAAAACAGGGATAGATCATTTGGTGGTGCATCCTTTTACCCAACAATTTTCAAGACTTACCGCGCAGGAATTTGTTCGTGATATTCTGGTAAATCGTTTAAAAGCAAAAAAAGTAATTATTGGTTACGATCATCGTTTTGGTAGAAATCGTACCGCAGATATAAATACCTTAAAACAGTTTGGTGAAGAATATGGTTTTGATGTAGAAGAGATCACCAAGCAAGAAGTAGATCAGGTAGCAGTAAGTTCTACAAAAATTAGAAATGCACTTCTAGAAGGCCGGGTAGAAAAGGCCAATAGTTATATGCAATCTCCTTTTTGCTTAACTGGAAAGGTGGTAAAAGGCCGTGGATTGGGAAAAGAATTTAATTATCCTACCGCTAATTTAAATATTGCAGAAGATTATAAGTTAATTCCAAAAAACGGGGTGTATGTTGTGTGTTCTAAAATTGAAGGAGAACGCTTTTTTGGGATGATGAATATTGGCACTAATCCCACTGTGGGAGGAAAAGACCAAACCATAGAAACTTATTTCTTTAACCTGGACCGGGATCTTTATGGCACCGAGCTAAAAATAGAAATGCTGGTAAGGATTCGCGATGAGAAAAAATTTGATTCTGTAAATGCTTTAAAAATCGCAATGAAACAGGACGAAGCTTTCTCAAGGCAATATATTAGAGACAATTATGCTCAATAAATGGCTTTTTAAGCAGGTAGATAATTCGGCGCTTATTGCTTTCCGAATTATTTTTGGCTTGCTTATTACCATTGAAGCCATCGGTGCAATTTTCACCGGTTGGATTCGCAGAACTCTCATTGAGCCCGACTTTACTTTTAATTTTATAGGTTTTGAATTCCTGCAACCGCTGCCAGGAAACGGAATGTTATATTACTACGGAATTTTAGGGCTGTTCGGTATTTTTGTAATGCTGGGCTTTAAATATCGTTTCAGTATTTTTTGCTACACCATTATGTGGGCGGGAGTTTACCTAATGCAGAAATCTTCTTATAATAATCATTATTATTTATTGATGCTTTTATGCGGAATAATGGTTTTTCTTCCCGCACACCGCTATTTATCTTTTGATGCCTGGAAAAAACCCTCGTTAAAAAAAATTGCCATGCCACGATGGGTTTGGCTTTTTATCGTACTACAGTTATGGATAGTTTATACTTACGCTTCAATTGCAAAATTATATCCAGATTGGCTTGATGGTACTTTGCCGGCTATGCTAATGCGTGGAAAAGCCGATTACTGGCTGGTGGGAGAATTTCTTCAGCAGGGATGGGTTAGGTATGTAATAACTTATTTCGGCTTAATCTTCGATTTATTAATTATCCCGGCGCTCTTATGGAAACCAACAAGAATGCCGGCTTTTATCCTTGCCATTTTCTTTCATCTTTTTAATAGTTTTATTTTTCATATTGGGATCTTTCCTTACTTATCGTTGGCTTTTTGCCTGTTCTTTTTTCCTTCAGAAAAGAGCAATAAGTATATACTTCGGAATAAAAAACCTTATTATAATAAAGGAGAAATTATTATTCCCTCGTATAGAAAACCATTAATTACAGTGCTTTCTATTTGGTTTGTAGTTCAAATCGCTTTACCGCTTAGGCATTGGTTTTTTCAGGATAATGTGTTATGGACAGAAGAAGGCCACCGTTTGAGTTGGAGAATGATGCTGCGCTCCCGCTCTGGAAAAACCACTTTTAAAGTGGTAGAGAAAGGAAAAAGAGACACGATTTATGTGAATAAAGCACGCTATTTAAGCCGAAAACAAATTCGTTCGGTAAGTGCTAAACCTGATATGATGTGGCAGTTTGCGCAGCATCTTAAGTCAGATTATGCTGAAAAAGGAAAAGAGGTACAAGTGTTTGTAAAATCTAAGATAAGTATCAACGGACGTCCTTATGAGCCGTTTATTGATCCAAAAGTAGATCTCGCTGCAGAAGAATGGCAGCATTTTAAACACCACGATTGGATTTTACCTTCAAAATTAGATTGAGGATTTGTAGGATTTTTCTCATTTGAATTAATAACTTAGATGAGTTTAAAAATCAAACGATGAAATTTAAATTATTACTAGTCTTAATTTTATTTAATTTTTCAGTTTACGCTCAACAGAAAATTCAAATAGGAGAAACGCGAAGCTTTCATTCAGAAATATTAGATGAAAATAGAAAGCTGCAAATCTATTTGCCCGAAAGTTACATAAAGGGAGAAAAAACCTATCCGGTGTTATATCTCCAGGATAGTTATTACAACTTTACGCACGCGGTGGGAACAGTAGAATATCTTGTTCTTAATCAACTTATTCCTGAAATGATTATTGTTGGAATATTAAATACCCGGCGAATTCGGGATCTTACTCCTGCATCTCACGGGTTAAGCGAATATCACATGAATAGATTACCTAATCGCGGGGGAGCCGATAATTATCTCAATTTTATGGAGAAAGAATTAAAACCTTTTGTAGAAGAAAACTATCGCGCGGCTCCCTATAATATTTTAGTAGGACATTCCTTGGGCGGACTTCTTAATACTTATTGTTTCTTCAAAAAACCCAATCTTTTTAATGCCTACCTAACTATTAGTCCGAGTTTATGGTATACCAATAACTTATTAGATAAAGAATTAGATGAGGTAATCAAAGATAATCAGGAGATAGATTCTAAGTTTTATTTGACTATAGCCAACGAAGGAGGAACAATGTTGGGGAATGTATATAAGCTTGCTGGAAAACTTGAATCTTATATTTCAGAAGATAAAGAAGTTGATCTAAAATTTAAATTTGAGCCTATGTTTGAGCAAACTCACGGTAGTATTGGATTGCCATCAATTTTTAACGGACTGCAATTTATTTTCGAGGATTTGGAATATGAATTACCGGACAATAAAGAAGTGATTTTCGCAGAAAATGGGTTGCAGAAAATGATTGAAGAAATCCAGGATCACTATGCTAAACTGTGCAGGGAATATGGTTTCAGAATTAGTGATGAGGGGGCTATGAACAATTTGGGATACAATTTCTTTAATAAGGAAGGTTTTGCGGATGCGGCTGTGAAGGTCTTCAAATTAAATTCTGACAATCATCCCGATTCATTTAATGCCTATTCGAACTTGGGAGCGGCGTACGAGAAAGCTGGAAACATTGAGGAAGCTAGAAAATATTATGAGAAAGCATTGAAAATGGTGAAAGCCACCGGTGATCCCGAATGGGAATTTTACCAAAACGATCTTGATGATCTAAATGCACAAGAAAAAAAGGAAAGTTTAAATGCAGATTAGCTTTAAGCCTTAAGTGAATTTCTTTTCTAGTTTTGTTACATTTGCAGCTTCAAATTAGGAAATAGAAAGCTATGTTACAGGTTAATAATATCAAGGAAAATAAAGAAGAATTTATTAAAGGACTCAAAAAACGAAATTTTGAGGCTGAAAGTATTCTTGAAGAAGTTTTACAGTTAGACGAAAAACGTCGTGCTACCCAGGTAAAACTCGATGATATTTTAGCTGAATCTAACCGGCTTTCCAAAGAAATTGGAATGATGTTCAAAAATGGCGAACATCAAAAAGCTAACCTAATTAAAGAGAAAACAGGGAATCTAAAAGAAGATTCTAAAGCGCTTTCTGAAGAACTTTCAGAAACAATCTTGAAACTTGAAACCTTACTCTATACTATTCCTAACGTACCACACGAATCTGTGCCCGCAGGAACTTCCGAAGATGATAACGAAGAGATTTTTAAGGAAGGTGATGTGCCGGTACTTGCAGAAGGTTCATTGCCACACTGGGAACTTGCCAAAAAATACGATATTATAGACTTTGAGCTGGGGAATAAAGTAACCGGCGCCGGATTTCCGGTTTATAAAGGAAAAGGAGCACGCTTACAGCGTGCTTTGATCACTTATTTTTTAGATAAAGCTATTGATGCCGGTTATACCGAATATCAATTGCCTTTAATGATTAACGAAGCGTCTGGTTTGGGAACAGGACAGTTGCCGGATAAAGAAGGGCAAATGTACCATGTCACGGCTGATGATCTTTATATGATTCCAACTGCCGAGGTGCCTATGACGAATATGTACCGCGACCGTTTGTTAACCGATAAAGATTTTCCAATTGCCTGTACCGGTTATACTCCTTGTTTTAGAAGGGAAGCTGGTTCGTATGGCGCCCACGTTCGCGGACTTAACCGATTACACCAATTTGATAAAGTGGAGCTGGTAAGAATTGAAAAACCTGAAGATTCTTATGCGGCTTTAGATAATATGGTGGAGCATATTAAAGATATTCTGGCCGATCTAAAATTACCTTACCGAATTTTAAGACTTTGCGGCGGTGATCTTGGTTTTACAGCAGCGTTAACTTACGATTTTGAAGTGTTTTCTACCGCACAAGATCGCTGGTTGGAGATTAGCTCTGTTTCAAATTTTGAGACTTTCCAGGCTAACCGACTTAAACTTCGCTATAAGAATAAAGAAGGTAAAAAAGAGTTGGTGCACACCTTAAACGGAAGTGCTTTAGCCTTGCCTCGTGTCCTGGCCGGAATTCTTGAAAATTACCAAACAGAAGATGGAATTAAAGTTCCCGATGTCCTGGTGCCGTATACTGGTTTCGATCTTATAGATTAAGCGCTTAAAAATATTGATTCACAGGGCAAATCCTTATCTTTACGGGATGCGCGCGGCCTTTGTTATATTATTTTTGTTTTGCTCTATTTCAGGTGCTAGCGCGCAGTCTGAGGTTTTGGCGCGTAATTTTTTTGATCAGGGAGAATTTGAAAAAGCCCTGAAAACCTATGAAAAATTAGTTGAGGAAAATCCGCAGAATACTTCTTATTTTTTCGGATTGGTAGAAAGCCATCAGCAATTGGAGAATTTCTCCCGGGCTGAAGAATTACTTCGAAATAAATTAAATAATTCGGCAAATAATCCAACGCTTTTAATAGAATTGGGGCATAATTATGAACTTCAGCAGAACACCGAAAGAGCGGAGCAATTCTATGCAGAAGCCTTAAGCGCGGTAGATGCTCGTCCTAATTACGCCTATTCCATAGCCAGAACTTTTCAGAAATACAGTTTGCTTGAAAATGCTGCAGCAACCTATGAAAAGGCAATGCAACTAAATAATGAGCTAAACTTTAATATGCAACTTGCAAGAATATATGGGGAGCAGGGTAAAACCGAACTTATGTTTGAGAATTACCTGGAACTTGTAGATGCAAATCCCGATTTTTTCCCGATCGCCAATCGAGAATTCGGTAAGTATATCTCAGCAGATGCTTCAAGTGAAGCCAATACAATTTTTAGAAGGTTGTTGCTCACTAAGCTGCAAAAAGATCCCAGCCTACTTTATAACGAAATGCTGAGCTGGCTTTTCACACAGGAAGAGGAATTTTTGAAGGCTTTTTCTCAGGAAAAAGCAATATACAGGCGTAGTGATAAAAGTTTACAAAGTATTTTAAATCTTGCGGTTATGGCTCGGGAAGCTTCAGGTTTTGAAGCCGCTAAAGAAATTGTTGAATACGTAATAGAAGAAGCACCTTCAGAAAATATCGTGTTACAGGGTAACCAGTTTTTATTAAAAATGCGGGTAGAAAATGAAAAAAAGGAAAATTATTCTGAAATAGAAAAGAGATATACTGAATTATTAGAACAATTTGGCACCGGACTAAACACGCTGAATTTACAACTTGATTTCACAAATTTCCTTGCCTTTAAGCAAAATAAAAAAGAAGAAGCTATCGCTTTATTGAAACAGGTTTCAGATAAGGCAAATCGCGATTTTGATAAAGCGATGATAAAAATTGCAATGGCCGATATTTTGGTGATTCAGGAGAAATTTAACGAAGCGCTTATCTATTATTCCCAGGTTCAAAATTTGGTAAAAAACGATCAAATCTCTCAAAACGCCCGATTTAAAGTGGCAAAAACCAGTTATTTTAAGGGGGATTTTAATTGGGCAAAACAGCAGTTGGATGTTTTGAAATCTTCTACGTCGCAACTTATTGCCAATGATGCAATGGAGCTTAGTTTGCTTATTGAAGACAATTCTATAGAAGATTCTACCCAAACCGCGCTTAAAAAATATGCCCGGGCTGATTTGCTCGCTTTTCAGGAGAAAAATTCTGAATCAATTGAACTTTTAAGTGAGATTTTAAACCTTCATAAAGGAGAAAAAATTGAAGATGAAGCTTTGCTAAAACAAGCTCAACTATTTGAAGAAACCGGCCAGCTGAGAAATGCTGAGAATAATTATCTCGCAATAATCAAAGGTTTTAATGCTGATGTTCTGGCCGATAACGCTCATTATTATTTAGCCGAATTATATGCAAATGAGTTGCAGAATCCTGAAAAAGCCAAAGAATATTACGAACAAATAATTTTTAATTTTGCCGATAGTATTTATTTTGTGGAAGCTCGCAAAAAATATCGTGCGTTAAGAGGAGATTACGAAGAAACCCCTTAAAAAATCAAGATGTATATATATAACGTAACTATAAATATTGAGGAAGCTATTCACGATGAATGGGTAAAATGGATGAAGGAAGAACATATTCCCGAAATGCTGGATACCGGAAAATTTAAAAAAGCTTTAATGACCCGCGTGATGGTAACTGAAGCTATGGGTGGCATTACGTATTCGGTGCAATACACCGCCGAAAGTAAAGCTGAACTTGATAAATATTATGAAGAAGATGCTGAAAGGTTAAGAGGAAAAAGTAAAGCTTTTGAAGGCAAGTTTGTTGCTTTTAGAACCGAAATGCAGGTAATTAGCGAGCAATAATTTATGGGAAAATATAAGAAAAGAGCCAGATCTTCACAATCTGAAGACGGTGAAGTACGGGCAAAAAAGCATCTTGGGCAGCATTTTTTAACCGATGAAAATGTTGCTGAGCAAATAGCCGAAACCCTTACCTATAAAGGTTACAATAAAGTGCTTGAAATTGGCCCCGGAATGGGCGTTCTCACCAAATATTTGTTAAAACAGGATGCTGAGGTTCACGTAATAGAAATTGATACCGAAAGTGTTGCTTACCTGCAGGAGCATTATCCGCAACTGGAAGATAGAATTCATCAATTCGATTTTTTGAAGTATGATGTAGCAACTGCTTTTCGGGACGAAGCTTTTGCGATTATTGGTAATTTCCCCTACAATATTTCAACCCAAATTGTTTTTAAAGTTTTAGAATTAAAACACCAAATTCCTGAGTTTTCTGGAATGTTTCAAAAGGAAGTCGCGAAGCGAATTTGCGAAAAAGAAGGCAATAAAACCTACGGAATTCTCTCGGTATTGGTTCAGGCTTTTTATGAAGCTGAATATTTATTTACCGTTCCGCCTTCAGTCTTTAACCCGTCACCCAAAGTAGAGAGTGGGGTTTTGCGTCTAACAAGAAAAGAAGATTTTAGCCTGCCCTGTAACGAGAAATTATTTTTTAGGGTAGTAAAAACAGCGTTTCAGCAGCGTAGAAAGACGATGCGCAATAGTTTAAAAACTTTCAATTTACCCGATAATTTAAGGGAAGATCCTATATTTGACAAACGTCCTGAGCAACTCGGTTATCAGGATTTTATAGATTTGACCCTTAAAATTGAGCCGTATGCAGTTTCAAATCAGTAGTGAGTTAATAGAAAAATTACAATTCCTCATAGAACAGCAGAATAACGAGGAATTGCTATTGCACCTTGAAGATGTGCACCACGCTGATATTGCTGAAATTTTAACTGAACTTTCTTTAGAAGAAGCTACTTATATTGTTAAGCTTCTGGACAGCCAGAAAACGGCCGAGGCATTAATGGAGCTGGAAGAAGGCGTGCGGGAACGTATTCTTGATACCCTTTCGGCAAAAGAAATTGCTGAAGAGCTTGAAGAAATGGATACCGATGATGCTGCCGATATCATTTCTGAACTTTCTCCCGAGCGTCAGCAAAATGTTATTGCCGAACTCGTAGACGAGGAACACGCTGATAATATTGTAGAACTGCTGCGTTACGATGAAGATTCTGCCGGCGGACTTATGGCTAAGGAACTTGTAAAAGTTAACGAAAACTGGAGTGTGACCGGTTGTATGACCGAGATGCGCGAACAGGCTGAAAATGTTACCAGGGTACATTCTATTTACGTTGTAGACGATAAAAATAAGCTTAAAGGCAGGCTTTCACTTAAAGATTTACTCACCGCACCAAGTCACGCGAATATCCAGGATGTTTATATTCCGCAGGTAGATTATGTAAATGTGCATACCGAAGGCGAAGAAGTGGCCCGGGTAATGCAGAAATATGACCTGGAAGCAATTCCCGTGGTAGATGAAATGGGTCGTTTAGTGGGAAGAATTACCATTGATGATATTGTAGATTTTATTAAAGAAGAAGCCGAAAAAGATTACCAAATGGCTTCCGGTATTTCAGAATCTGTAGAAGCCGACGATAGTTTATGGCGCCTTACCAGGGCTCGATTACCCTGGTTGGTTCTTGGACTTTTTGGAGGTTTGGGTAGTGTTTACATTATGAAAGGTTTTGAAGAAGCCCTGGAGCAATTTCCAATTTTATTCTTTTTCACTCCTTTAATTGCCGCGATGGCTGGAAATGTTGGTGTACAATCTAGCGCGATTATTGTTCAGGGACTTGCAAATGATAATTTACGGGGTAGCTTATTACAGCGTTTAATAAAGGAAGTAGGCCTTAGTTTAATAAATGGAGTTGCATTAGGAATCCTGGTTATTTTATTTGGGTTAATTGTTGGGCAGGACCAATTGGTGAGCATTACCATAGCTGCATCTTTACTTTCGGTAATTATTGTGGCCGCACTGGTGGGAACTTTTGTACCCATTATTTTAAATAAACAAGGTATTGATCCCGCGATTGCTACCGGTCCTTTTATCACAACCAGCAATGATATCTTCGGAATTTTTCTCTTCTTCTATATTTCTAAATTAGTACTTGGTTTTTAACTAACAGGCTTCAGGCTTTAAGTTTTAAAAATCATTCTTTAACTTTGGTTTTTCGTAATGAAAGTTCCCTTGAATAAATCTGGGGAATTAATTTGAAAACTAAATTAGGTTGTTTGAATTGTCATCCTGAACTTGTTTCAGGATCTAGCATGTTAGAAGCTGAAACAAGTTCAGCCTGATGTAAAATTTTCACACAGCCTCATAAAACCTCACTTAGTGAGTAAACAAATGAAACCGCCTTCATTTCAAAATCCATTTTTTCTAACTTAATTTTATTTATAATGCGGATAAGCCAGTTTTGAGCTTAATCCCGGCGGGCGTTATATATAAAAATTAAAAACTCAATTTAGAGCAATGATTATCTTACATTCAGATACCAATCATCCAACTTTAATCAAACAATTACAAGATGCCGGGCATCAAAATATTGAAGGCTTTACCCAATCTCGGGAAGAAACGCTGGAAAATCAACATCTCTACGATGGGATCGTTATTAGAAGTCGATACACTATAGACAAAGAATTTATTGACGCCGCACCAAATTTAAAATTTATCGCAAGGGTAGGCGCCGGGCTGGAAAATATTGATGTAGAATATGCTGAAGCACACGGAATCACTTTATTTTCTGCACCTGAAGGAAACCGAAACGCTGTAGGCGAACACACTTTAGGAATGCTTCTTTCGCTTTTTAATAGGTTAAATAAGGCTGATAGGGAAGTACGCGATGGTCTCTGGCACCGTGAAGAAAACCGTGGCTTGGAATTAGACGGAAAAACTGTGGGAATAGTAGGCTACGGAAATATGGGAAAGGCTTTTGCTAAAAAATTACGCGGATTTGAAGTTGAGGTAATCTGTTACGATATTAAAGAGGGTGTAGGCGATGAAAATGTCCGTCAGGTCTCTTTAGAAGAATTTAGGGAGAAATGTGATGTAGTAAGTTTGCATACGCCCTGGACGCCCGAGACTGACCAAATGGTAAATAAAGAATTTATTGATGCTTATAAAAAACCATTCTGGTTTATAAATACTGCCCGCGGAAAAAATGTAGTTACGGCAGATCTTGTAGATGCTTTAAAAGACGGCCGTGTACTTGGTGCAGGGCTTGATGTTCTGGAATACGAAAAAGCGTCATTTGAAAGTCTTTTTTCTAATAAAAAGAACGTTTCGTTAAGTATAGAAAATCAAATTCCAGATGCTATGCGTGAACTTATGTTTTTGAATAACGTGATTTTGAGCCCCCACGTTGCCGGTTGGACCTTAGAATCTCACAAGCGCCTGGCCAGTGTAATCGCCGGTAAGATCATAGATAAATTCGGAAGAGGAGAAGAAAAGTAATTTTTTCTAAATATTTAGAATAAACCTCACAGGACTCCGAGACCTGTGGGATTCTTTATGATTTTTCGTCATTGCTAGGAAGTGATAGCAGACGCGGCAATCTGTAACTTGTTTTAGTAATTGATCGTAGTGCAATTATTTCTACCGAATTATCGTATTTTCAGGAAAATTAATTCAGAAAAATGGATAAAAGGGTTACAGGAATTGGTGGAGTTTTCTTTAAAACCAAAGATCCGAATGCGGTAAAAGAATGGTACAGCAAGCACCTTGGTTTAAATACAGACCAATGGGGTTGCACATTTTGGTGGCTGGACGAAAACGGAAACAAATGTTCTACTCAATGGAGTCCGTTTAAAGAAAATACCAATCATTTTAAACCTTCAGAAAAAGATTTTATGATGAATTACCGCGTGGAAAACCTTGAAGAATTGCTGGAAACTTTAAAAGCCGAAGGTGTAGAAGTTATGGATGAAATTCAAAAAGTAGAAGAAGGGAAATTCGGCTGGATTATGGATTTGGAAGGAAATAAAATAGAGCTTTGGGAACCTAACGATAAAGCTTTTCTCTAAGCTAAAACATTCTTTTTTAAGTATAAACAGAAATAATATTTGATTCTTCTTTTTTCTAATTCTTATTAATCGTAATATTGCGATATACAAATATTAAAATTATGAAAACATCAGAACTATTCGATTTGTTGAGACAACATCAGGAAAAACCCCTGTTGTTTGAGTACGCACCCAACTTATTGGTTGGAGCAAATTATCATATTACCGAAGTAAAACACCTAAAGATAGACTCGGTAGACTGTGGCGCGGGAACCGATGCCTGGAACGAAACTATTATTCAGTTATGGGAAAGTCCGGAAGAAATTGGAAAAACCGAATTTATGCAAGTTTCCAAAGCTTTATCTATTTTAGATAAAGTTGGCCAAATGAAAGCGTACGATATAGACGCTGAGGTAAAGTTTGAATACAGCAATGCAAATTTTCACACCGCTCAATTATTCGTAACCGGCTTTAGTATTAAAAATGGAAATTTATTAATGAAATTAGACGTAAATCCAACCGATTGCAAGGCGAAAGAAACCTGCGGTGTTGCAGAGCCGGCAATGGAAAGTGCTAACGCATGTGCACCCGGTGGTGGTTGCTGCTAAAAAACCTAATATGAAGAACGTACTCGTACTTTGTACCGGAAATTCTTGTAGAAGCCAGATGGCGCATGGATATTTAAAGCATTTTGCCAAAGAGAGGGCTACAATTTACAGCGCAGGAATTGAAACCCATGGGTTAAATCAACAAGCTGTAGCCATTATGAAGCAGGATGGAATAGATATTTCTAGCCATACCAGCAACCACGTAGATGAATATGCTGCTATAGATTTTGATTTTATCATTACCGTTTGCGATCACGCGAACGAGAATTGCCCGTTTATTCCTTCGGAAAATGCAGTGAGATTACATCAGAATTTTAAAGATCCTTCAAAAGTAGAAGGTTCTGAAGAAGAAGTTCAGAAGACTTTTAAAACCACCAGGAATGAAATTAAAGCCTGGTGTGAAAAATTTGTGAATGATAATCTATAAAACAAAAAAT
Source organism: Salegentibacter sp. UBA1130 (assembly GCF_002311535.1). Taxonomy (NCBI): domain Bacteria; kingdom Pseudomonadati; phylum Bacteroidota; class Flavobacteriia; order Flavobacteriales; family Flavobacteriaceae; genus Salegentibacter; species Salegentibacter sp. UBA1130. Next base: position 40,609 of record NZ_DCAP01000027.1, read on the forward strand.
GCTGTTTGTAATTTAAACGTCATCCTGAACTTGTTTCAGAGCCTGCCCCGGTTTTGGATCGGGGATCTAATATTTGAAATTATCAAACAGCATTTTATAATTTGATCTCTTTATTAATTATTCTGGCTCAATTCAATAAGAGCAGATTTAATAGATTCTTCTCCTTCCAGCGCCTCGAATGCCATATTTTTTCCTAAAGGATCGGCAAGGCACATCACCAGTAAAAAGGCAACATCATCACGTGAAATTTCTCCACGTTCATTCAGTTTTAAGTCTAATTTTACCTTGGCAAGCCCCATATCATCAGTCAAAGCACCTGGTCTAACGATAGTATAAACAATTCCGCTATCTACTAAATAATCATCGGCTTCTTTTTTGGCTCTCAGGTAATGTTCAAGGTCTCCACCTTCTTCCGGCTTATCGGTTCCCATCGCGCTAAGCATGATGAATTTTTTTACGTTGAATTTCTTAGCAGCATCAACCATTTTTTTAGCACCGTCCTGGTCTACCGCCGTGGTTTTGTCAGGGCCGGTGCTACCACCAGAACCTGCTGCAAAAATTACCCGGTCAATTCCTTTAAAAGCGTGTTCTATATCACCTTCAAGGTCTGCCATCACGCTTTCAACATCCATATCGTCAAAGATTTGCTTCTGTTCCTCTTTACGAATCATTGCGATTGGCTTAAAATTTTCGGTATTATTTAAAATTTCAATAACCCTTTTTCCTGTTTGTCCGGTAGAACCGGCTATCAATATCTTTTCCATTTTTTCTTTAAATTTTAATCAGTTTGAAGATAAGGATGAATTAAAAACCTTCATAATGAATGCTTCAGAATAACATGAAATTAACAGCTTAATGTATTGAATTAAATTTTTCTTCCAGTTCTTTCTGAAACTCTTCCATCACCGGCTTTACGGTGCTTTCAGGTAAATCTTCAATTTTTATATACATTAATCCATCTACCGCATTATTAAAAAGTGGGTCTACATTAAAGGCTACTACTTTTGCATTCTGTTTAATGTATTTTTTAATTAAAACCGGTAAACGCATATTTTCTGGCTCAATTTCATCAATAATTTTATCGAATTTATTGAGATCGGCATCGCTGGCGTCAAAAACAAGATCTTTATCGGCGTCTTTTAGTTTTACTTTAAACTCTTTTTTCGGTTTAATATATTGCGCCACATTTGGATCGAAATAATGAGATTTCATAAACTCGATCATTAAAGATTTAGAGAAATTTGAGAATTTATTACTAATGCTCACGCCACCAATAAGGTATTTATGCTCGGGAAAACGTAGGGTACAATGTACAATCCCTTTCCAAAGTAAAAAGAGCGGCATTGGTTTTTGCTGATATTCTTTAATGATAAATGCGCGACCCATTTCTATAGACTGGCTCATCATTTTATGCAATTCTGGCTCAAACCTAAATAATTCCTGTAGGTAAAACCCATCAATCCCGTGCCGGGCATAAATTTCATTTCCCATACCCATACGGTAAGCACCGGCTACCTTTTTGGCTTCATTATCCCATAAAAACAAGTGGTAATAATATTCGTCAAATTTATCAAGGTCGGTAGCATTGTTGGTGCCTTCACCAATTGCCCTAAAAGTTATTTCCCGTAACCTTCCAAGCTCGGCTACGATATGCGGAATCACCTCTTTTTTTGCAAGGAAAACTTCGTAATTCTTACTGGAGAGTAACCGCTTGTCCATTTGGCGGCAGTTTTCTACCTCTATTTCCATAAGTGCCTGCGCCGTTTCTGCTGCAATTTTTTTGGGAGATTTTGGAAGTTTTAGGTGTTTGGGTATTTTCTCAAAAAGTTTTTTCTTTTCAAAAACGTTGGCCAGCATATAGGTTTTCCGACGTAAAAATGCAGTGAAAGCTTCTAAATTTGAATGTTCTAATTGGTCTTCTACCAAAATGGGATTACCAATTCTCACCTTAATTTTTCTTCTTTTTTGGGTAAGCATTTCGCTGGGAAGTTTGGCGGTACGCAAAATATCGCTCATAGAAGCCAACTTATAGAAAAAAGTGGAATTTTTAGCGTGGAAATAAATAGGGACAACCGGAACTTTTGCCTTTTGAATAAGTTTCATTGCAGCAGGTTCCCAGGGCTTGTCTACAATAAGTTTCTCGTCTTTATAGGTAGAAACTTCGCCTGCCGGAAACATACCCAGGGCGTGGCCTTCTTTTAAATGAGAAATCGCTTCTTTAATTCCGCCTAAACTAGACTTTGCATCCTTATGGTCTTCAAAAGGATTCACCGGCATAATATAAGGCCGTAACGGGTCTAAACGATGCAAAAGAAAATTAGCAATTACCTTATAATCGGGGCGCTGGTGTAGTAATAATTTCATTAAAATCATTCCATCAATTCCGCCAAGAGGATGATTAGAAATGGTAATAAATGCACCAGATTTGGGAATTCTTTTTAAATCTTTCTCGGGAATTTCAAAATCTATTTCAAAACCTTCTAAAATTGAATCAATAAAATCAATTCCATTTAAGTTTTTTCTTTTCTGGTATTCTTTATTTAACCTGGAAAGTTTAGTAGTTCGAAGAATTAACCAACCTATTGAGGTTCCAAACAGACCTAGTTTTTGGAGGTTCATTACTTTGGCAACTTCCCTGGCACTTACAATTCCCATATAAATTTAGTTTCGGGTTACAATTTGAAGCGTGTTATGGGTAAGCTGTTTTAGCAGTATTTCTTTATCTTTTTCAAGGCTTTTAATCGCTTCATCGTTAAAATGCCGAATGGTAAAAAGGGAAACTCCTGGCACAAAACTCACTTTAAACCTGGCTTTTAAATGCTGAATTAATTTTTCTAACAGGTTAAATTTATTGTCTACACAAACCGAAAAACTAATCGCAGAATTTTGAATTAAATCTACCTTCATTTGATATTGATGAAAAAGCCTGAAAACCTCACTGATATTTTCTTCTACCATAAAGGAAAAATCCAGTGTGGAAAGTGAAATTAAAACCAGGTCTTTTTTAACGATAAAACAAGGAATTTCAGGAAAAATAAGTTGCCCTTTTCCAACTTTGGTACCTTCGCTTTCGGGATTTAAAAAGGGTTTTACAAAAAGCGGAATTTCTTTTTGTTGAAGTGGTTGTAAAGTTTTTGGGTGAATTACCGACGCTCCATAAAATGCTAATTCAATAGCTTCTTCATAAGAAATTTGCTGAAGTAACTCCGGGTTTTGAAATTCTCGAGGATCGGCATTTAAAACTCCGGGAACATCCTTCCAAATAGTTACATTTTCAGCATTTAAGCAATAAGCGAAAATTGCCGCGGTATAATCACTACCTTCTCTACCAAGCGTGGTGGTAAAGTTATTGGGATCTGAACCAATAAAGCCCTGCGTAATATTTACCTGGCTTATATTTAGATTGGTTTGAATTGCTTCGTGGGTATCTTCCCAATTTACACCGGCATCCCGGTAAACACTATCGGTTTTAACAAGATGCCTCGCATCAAGCCAGTTATTTGCTATGTTTTGGGAATTGAGATATTCACTAACTATGGTAGTAGAAACCAACTCACCATAGCATATTACCTGGTCGTAAACAAAGTCGTACTGCTCAGACTTATTATGCTGAAGAAAATTTCTAAGTTCAGTAAAAAGTGTATTTATTTTATTGAAAACCGGGGATTTAATTTCCGCAAAAAGTTCGTTTATTATCTCAAAATGTGCATCTTCAACCGCTTGTAGGCTTTCGGGAATTTGCTTTTCAAAAAGATAATCTTTAATAACAATTTCCAGCGCATTGGTGGTTTTTCCCATCGCCGAAATCACGATCACTTTAGGGCCGTTACCGGTTTTCTCTAATACATTTTGAACATTTTTTACTCCTGCCGCATCTTTTACCGATGCGCCTCCAAACTTAAAAACCTTCATAAAAATTTAATCGATGTTTTTCTGAATTCCGGTTTCATCCATATGCACGGTGTACCAGTTTTTCTTGATGTCTGCTCCCGTATTTTCATAGAATTCCTGGGCATTTTTGTTCCCTTCAGAAACTACCCACTCTACTCTTTTAACGCTATTTTCGTGGCCATATTTTACGACTCTTTTATAAAGAGCACCGCCAAGACCTGTGCCCCGCATACTTTCTCTAACAATTAGATCTTCCAGGTGAACGGTACGGCCTTTCCAGGTAGAAAACCTAAAATAAACCAGCGCCATCCCTTCAATTTTACCTTTTACATCTGCGACAAAACATTTAAAATTGGCTTCATCAAAACCCTCATGTTCCAAATCACTTACGTGAATTTGAACCTCATCTGCTGCACCCTCGTAAGAAGCAAGTTCTTTAATAAGTTCCAAAACCGCGGGCATATCTTCCCGCTTAGCTTCGCGTATAACGTATTCCATAAGTTTGGTATTTCTACAAAAGTAGGAATAGATTTTAATAAAAAGGGCTAATTATATAGGCTTAGCGTATTATTAACGTGTTTTCTCGAGAAATTTGTCCATTGCTTGCTCTTCCATTTGCACAGTACACCAATGGGTAAAAACAGTGGCACCACTACGGCTGTAAAAATCACGTGCGTGGGTATTCCAGTCTAAAACCACCCATTCGGTACGTTTTACACCTTCTTCTTTCGCAAATTGAATCACACGTTTATAAAGGGCATTTCCTAAACCTTTGCCTCTCATATTCTCTCTTACTACCAGATCCTCGAGGTGTACGGTTTTTCCTTTCCAGGTAGAATATCTAAAATAGCATAATGCCATTCCTTCAATCTTTCCTGCAGCTTCGGCTACAAAACAGGTAAACGACGGATTTTCTCCAAAACCATCTGTTTTCAGGTCTTCCGCAGTAATAATTACTGCCTCGGGCTCTTTTTCGAATTCAGCCAGTTCCTGTATAAGTTCTATAACCGCTGACATATCTTCTGGCCTTGCTTTTCTAATTGTAAATTCCATTTTTTAATTTGTTTTCGTTACAAAAGTAAAGATTGAAATTTCAAATTAGGGATTTCATAAAATATCCGCTGAAAAAATTAGTAAGTAAAGTCTGAAAATAGGTTGTATTAAAATTTCGTAAAATTCAATATAATTTTTACGAAAACGTTTTAGTAACTAAATAAAATGAATAATTTTGACGCAACTAACGATATTAGTACATAATGGTTAAGAAAAATCAGACTTTAGGCGAATTTATAATAGAAAATCAGGAAGCATTTCCTTATTCTTCGGGTGAACTTTCCCGCTTAATTAGGTCCTTACGCCTGGCGGCTAAAGTGGTAAATCACGAAGTGAATAAAGCAGGCTTAGTAGATATTTTAGGCTTGCATGGAGATACCAACATCCAGGGAGAAGATCAGCAAAAACTAGATGTTTATGCAAATGAGACTTTTATTCAAACCCTGATAAATCGTGAAATTGTCTGTGGAATTGCTTCCGAAGAAAACGACGATTTTATAACTATTTCAGGTAAAAATAACGATAATAGAAATAAATATGTGGTGCTTATGGATCCGCTAGACGGAAGCTCCAATATTGATGTAAATGTATCTGTTGGAACTATTTTTTCTATTTATCGTCGTGTGACTCCAATCGGAACCCCAGTTACAAAAGAAGATTTTTTACAACCCGGCAATAAACAGGTGGCTGCCGGTTATATTATTTATGGGACTTCTACGATGCTGGTTTATACCACGGGCTGCGGAGTGAATGGGTTCACCCTCAATCCCGCGCTGGGATCTTGGTATTTATCACATCCCGATATGAAATTTCCGGAAGACGGGAAGATTTACTCTATGAATGAGGGTAATTATGTGCATTTTCCCGATGGTGTAAAGAAATACATAAAGTACTGCCAAGAAGAAAAAGAAGACCGTCCCTATACATCAAGGTATATTGGTTCTATGGTTTCAGATATTCATCGGAATATGATTAAAGGCGGAATTTTTATTTATCCTAAAAGTTCTAAAGCCAGCAACGGAAAACTGAGATTATTATATGAATGTAATCCTATGGCCTTTATCGTGGAACAGGCGGGAGGTAAGGCCACCGATGGTTTTAGTCGAATTATGGATATTCAACCTACAGAATTACACCAACGTGCGCCATTTTTCTGCGGAAGTAAAAATATGGTAGAGAAAGCTGAAGAATTTATGCAGACATATGGATAGAGATAATGGCCTAATAGAAAAGTGATATAATTTTCAGTTAGGCCATTATTCAATATTTTAATCTTATTTATCCAGTAAATACTGGTAATCTTCAAAATTAAGTTGACCGCTAAAAATCTGGATAGATCTTTTTATAATTTTTTCTGCATTTTCACTTGAAAAACCAAGACCTATAGCATAACGTTTAATGAGGGTTTCTTCTTCATTATCTATTTCGTTATCGGCAAAAATAATCTTAAAGAGGTCGTGCAACCGCTCTAAACGTTTTTCGGCACTATTATAAGAGTTAATAGGGAATTCAGCCGGGCGTTTAATCACCATTTTATATTCCTGTTCGCTTATATCTAGTTTACGGGCAAAACGCTCTAAAAGAACACGTTCCTTTTCATTGATTTTTCCATCTACACTCGCCAGGTTTACAATAGATGCAAAATGGTTAATGTTGCGAAGATGTTCCCCCGAATCAAATAAATCTGAAAATGACATTTTTAATATTTTGGTACTGCAAATATACTTAAAGCTTAAAATAAAATTCATCAAAAAACTTTTAAAAGTTTAGGATTTCATCAATCGCTAATCTTTTCTTAATCCCTTTTTTAAGCCTTTCATTTTCGGTAATTTCATTTTAAGTACTCAAAAAATGAAACCACCATTACTGGCTTTTAATAAAAAAGGAATTTACTGCGAAGCTGCAGATGTGTATCTGGACCCTTGGAAACCGGTAGACAAAGCTATTATTTCCCATGGCCACGCCGATCATTCTCGGTGGGGGCATAAAAAATATATTACGCATCACAGCAATGTTCCTATTATAAAGCATCGCCTGGGTGAAATTGAAGTTTCCGGGAAAGAATGGAATGAAACTTTTAGCATTAATGGCGTAAAATTTTCCCTTCATCCCGCCGGGCATATTATTGGTTCTTCGCAAATTAGGGTAGAATATAAAGGCGAAGTTTGGGTTTTTACCGGCGATTATAAAGATGAAGACGATGGTGTAGCGGTGCCTTATGAACCGGTAAAATGCCACACATTTATCACCGAATGTACTTTTGGTTTGCCTGCTTTTAAATGGCAGCCGCAAGCGGAAGTTTTTACCGAAATTAATAAATGGTGGCAGCAAAATAAGGAAGACGGTAGAACCTCTGTGATCTTTGGATATTCCCTCGGAAAAGCACAGCGTTTACTGAAACATCTTGACACTTCTATCGGTAAAATTTACACTCATGGCGCTATAGAAAATATGACAGAGGTAATTCGCCCTTTATCTGAAATGCCCGAAACTACGAGGGTTACCCGTGATACCAAAAAGAATGAATTTAAAGGAAGTATCGTGGTGGCTCCTCCAAGTGCCCACGGCAGTCCCTGGATTAAGAAAATGGTGCCTTATGTTACAGCTTCTGCAAGTGGCTGGATGACATTTCGCGGAGCCCGAAGAAGACGTGCTATAGATCGTGGTTTTGTTTTGTCTGATCATTGCGATTGGCAGGGACTTTTGAAATCTATAAAAGCTACCGGGGCCGAAAAAGTTATCTGTACTCACGGTTATACCGATATTTTCTCCCGCTATTTAAGAGAATTAGGCTATGATGCCCGAACTGAAGAAACACAATATGAAGGGGAAATGGGAGAGGAAGAATCGAAAAAAGAAATCGAAAACTAAATGCTTTGTCACTTCGAAAGCGGTCGAGAAGTAAATAAACTAAACAAAAATGAAGGACTTTGCAGAGCTTATAAAAACCCTGGACAGCACCAACAAAACCACTTTAAAAGTTGAGGCCTTAACGCATTATTTTAAAAATGCCGAAGAAAAAGACAAGGTTTGGACCATCGCTATTTTATCACATCGCCGCCCGCCAAGACCTGTAAACACCACTTTAATGCGTCAATGGGCATCAGAACTTGCCAATATTCCCTTGTGGTTATTTGAAGAATCCTATCACATTGTAGGCGATCTGGCCGAAACAATCGCGCTGGTGATTCCATCGGCAGAAGAATCTTCAGAAAAAAGTCTGAATCAATTTCTTCAGGAAATACTGGAATTAAAACCTAAAACCGAAGCAGAGAAAAGGAACTATTTACATAAAAACTGGCTTGCACTTAATTATTACGAACGCTTTGTTTTCACTAAACTTATCACCGGAAGTTTTCGAATAGGAGTAAGTCAAAAATTAATGACACGTTCACTTTCAAAGGCAACTGATATCGACGAAGATATTCTTGCCTATAAGATGATGGGTAACTGGAAACCTGAAAAAACCACTTTTAAAAAACTGATTTTAGAAGAAAACGAAGAAGATTATTTATCAAAACCTTACCCGTTTTACCTGGCCTACGCAATAGATGGAGAAGTTGAAGACTTGGGAGATGTAGCCAATTGGAGTGCAGAGCATAAATGGGATGGCATCCGATCCCAGGTGATTGTTAGAAATGACGAACTTTTTGTTTGGAGCCGTGGGGAAGAGCTGGTCACCGATAAATATCCTGAATTTGAAGATTTCGTAGGTAAAGTTCCTAATGGAACGGTAATAGACGGCGAAATATTACCTTTTCCAGATGGCAAAATTGGGACCTTTAAAGATCTGCAAACCCGAATTGGAAGGAAAAATATCAGTAAAAAATTACTGGAAAAAACTCCCGTAATTTTAAAGGCTTACGATGTTTTGGAATGGAAAGGAGAAGATATAAGAACCGAGCCGTTTATAGAAAGGAGAAAAATTCTGGAGAAGCTTTATGCTGAAGTTGCTGCTGAGGAAATTCCCTTGCATTTATCTGAACGAATTTCTTTTAAAAACTGGGTTGAAGTAGCCGAAGAAAGAGAGCGTGCGCGAGAAGAAAAATCGGAAGGATTAATGCTAAAAAGATTGGATTCGCCATATTTAGTAGGAAGAAAAAAAGGCGACTGGTGGAAGTGGAAAGTAGATCCGCTTACAGTAGATGCAGTGCTCACTTATGCCATGCGTGGTCACGGTAGACGAAGCAATTTATTTACAGATTATACTTTCGGGTTGTGGGACGATGATAAAAAGGAACTGGTGACTTTTGCCAAAGCCTATTCCGGTTTAACCGATGCCGAATTTAGAAAACTGGATAATTGGATCAAGAAAAACACTTTAGAGAGGTTTGGCCCAGTTAGAAGCGTAACTCCACACCATGTTTTTGAAATCGCTTTTGAAGGAATTGCAGAATCCAAACGCCATAAAAGTGGAGTAGCAACCCGTTTCCCAAGAATGGTACGCTGGCGAACCGATAAAAATATACACGAAGCAAATACGCTGGGTGAGTTGCGGGATTTAATACCGGACTAATACGGAAGGATTAAAACATGAATAGAAATCAACTTACTGAAATTGCTGAAACCTGGTTTTCTAACCAGGGGTGGAAACCTTTTGCTTTTCAGAAACAAACCTGGACGGCTTTTTTGCAAGGGAAAAACGGACTCTTAAACGCGCCCACAGGAAGTGGAAAAACCTATGCACTTTGGGTGCCTATAGTGCTGGATTATTTAAAGAAAAACCCGGATTATAAAACAAAGCAGAAAAAAGGTTTAAAAGCAATTTGGATTACACCACTTCGTGCTCTTTCAGTGGAAATTGAACAATCGGCGCAACGATTTGCTGATGAAATTGGAAGTGGTTTAACTATAGGAATTCGCACAGGAGATACCCCGCAAAAAGTTCGGGCTGCGCAAAAGAAATCAATGCCCGATTTGCTGATTACTACTCCAGAAAGTTTGCAATTATTACTTTCTTCAAAAAACTACGATAAAACTTTTAAAAACCTAAGTGCCGTGGTGGTTGACGAATGGCACGAATTACTGGGCACAAAACGAGGTGTGCAAATGGAACTGGCGTTATCTCGTTTAAAAACGGTTTCAAAAAATTTAAGAATTTGGGGAATCTCAGCCACGATTGGGAATTTAGAACAGGCGCGGGAAGTTTTACTCGGTCCTAATTCAGAAGCCTTCCAAAATTCGGTATTGATAAGAGCGAACTTGAAGAAGAAGATCAGCGTAAAATCTATTATTCCAGAGAAAATGGAAAAGTTTCCCTGGCGTGGGCATTTGGGTTTACACTTGATTGATGAGGTAGTGCCGATTATAAAGAATTCCAGAAATACGTTGCTTTTTACCAATACTCGCTCGCAATGTGAATTATGGTTTCAGAAATTAATGCATAAATATCCGGAGTTTGCCGGGGAAGTGGCAATGCACCACGGCAGTATTAACAAGGAAACCAGGCTTTGGGTGGAACAGGCCATTAGAAATGAAACTTTAAAAGCTGTGGTTTGTACGTCGAGCCTTGATTTGGGAGTGGATTTTGCCCCTGTGGAAACCATTATTCAAATTGGTGGGCCTAAGGGTGTGGCCAGGTTTTTACAACGAGCAGGCAGAAGCGGCCACCAACCTGGAAAAGAAAGTGTAATTTATTTCTTACCCACTCACGCTATAGAACTTATTGAAGCTTCAGCTTTACAAAAAGCGGTACAGAAGACTGCCGTGGAAGATAGAATTCCGTATTTGTTAAGTTTTGATGTTCTGATGCAATACCTCACAACTTTAGCGGTTTCCAATGGGTTTTTTCCGAAGGAAATCTGGCCGGAAATTAAATCTACGTTTTGTTTCCAGGGCATTACTGAAGATGAATGGTTATGGATCTTGAATTTTGTAACTAAAGGTAGCCAGAGTTTGCAGGCTTATGATGAATACAAGAAAATTGAAATTGAAGAAGACGGACTTTTTAAAGTAAATAACCGTGGGATTGCAATGCGCCACCGTTTGCAGATTGGAACGATTGTGAGCGATGCGGTTTTAAGTGTAAAATACCTAAAAGGCGGTTATATTGGTACAATTGAAGAATGGTTTATTTCCAAACTAACGCCCGGAGACGTATTTACCTTTGCCGGTAGAAACCTGGAATTAGTGCGAATTAAAAGTATGCAGGTTTTAGTTAGAAAATCGAAGAAAAAGACTTCTAAAGTCCCCAGTTGGATGGGCGGTAGAATGGCATTTTCCGCGCAGATGAGTGAATTGCTTCGGGAAGAAATGTATGCCGCTTCTGCTTCTACTTCTGCAGTTTCTTCGGAAAAATCAGAAGAATTAAAAGCTTTACAGCCAATTTTGGAAAGGCAGCAAAAAGAATCTATTATTCCAAAGCAGGATGAGTTTTTAATTGAAACTTTTAAAACCAGGGAAGGTTATCACGCAATCTTTTACCCGTTTGAAGGTCGATTTGTACACGAGGCTTTGGGAAGTTTACTGGCGTATCGCATCAGTTTGCTTTCTCCAATTTCCTTTAGTATTGCTTTTAACGACTATGGCTTTGAATTGCTCTCAGACCAGGAAATTGATATGCAGCAAGTTTTGGATAACAATCTTTTTTCCGCAGAATTCCTTATGGATGATCTTTATAAAAGTTTAAACGCTACAGAAATGGCCAGGCGAAAATTCAGGGATATTGCAGTAATTGCCGGGATGGTTTTTACCGGTTACCCGAATAAACTGATTAAAAGTAAACATTTGCAAAGCAGTTCGCAGTTGCTATTTAGCGTTTTTAAAGATTATGAGGACGATAATTTATTGTATTTGCAATCTTTCAGGGAGACTTTTGAGCACCAGTTGGAAGAAGGCCGATTAAGATTTGCTTTAGAACGCATTCAGCATCAAAATATCATTTGGAAAAACTGCGAAAAACCAACGCCGTTTTCTTTCCCCATTATTACCGACAGGTTACGAGAAAAATTATCTTCAGAAAAACTGGAAGACAGGATTAGAAAAATGTTGAAAAGTCTGGAGAATTAATTTCTTTCATTCAGTCTTTTAAGAACGGTACTTCTAACAACTTCAGTGGTAATTCCAAACAGTACGTGGGCAAACAGCTCGTTCATTTGCATTTTAATGGGCACATCGGTAGGCTTAGGCTCCAGCCCCATCATAGGAAGCGAAGTTTCGTGTGTTGAAATCCAGGTAGAACCACCTAAAATTATCCCATCCCTAATATTTAATTCTTCGTTGTCCTTCTTTCCAAAACCATAAGCAGCCCCAACGCTGGCACCCATAGGGAAATTTACTAATTGCTCGGCCAATTCTTCATTATTAACACTTATAGGAGACCCGGTGATTTTTGTAGAAAGATCGTCTACAATTTTAATTTGGGCAGAACGTTGCTCTATTTTTCTAACCGGTAGAAAATGTTCAACCAGGCTTTTTACCGCTGTACCGGCAAGTCCGCCAAGTACTCCTGCAAGAAGCCCGCGGCCGGTAGCTTTAGAATAAGAATCTTTATTTAGTAAGGCTTGTACTTTCATAATTAGCTATTTTACAGATTAAAACTATCCATTATGTGAGTTTTCTACAATTGTTTAACAAGGATTTAGCAGCAGATATTTAAAATTTGGTAATTTTGAATATGGCACAGAAATTAAACACCGCACTAATTCAGGCAAATTTAAAATGGGAAGATCCCCAGGCTAATCGCAGCTTTTTTTCAAAAGAAATTAAAGCACTTTCAGAAGAAATTGATCTTATTATTCTTCCGGAAATGTTTACTACTGGGTTTAGTATGAACGCCAGTAAATTAGCCGAAAAAACCGATGGTTTAACGCTAAACTGGATGCGTGAAATGGCAAAATTGAAAGACGCTGCAGTTACCGGAAGCGTGATTATTTCTGAAAATGATAATTTCTACAATCGGCTTTTCTTTGTTTTTCCTGACGGAAGTTATAAAATCTACGATAAACGACATACGTTCACGCTTGCTAAAGAAGATAAAACCTATACCGCCGGAAAAGATAGATTAATTGTTGATTATAAAGGCTGGAAAATTTGTCCGCTGGTTTGTTATGATCTTCGTTTTCCTGTTTTTGCAAGAAATACCGAAGATTATGACCTTTTGATCTATGTTGCCAACTGGCCAAGCAAGCGTGTTTTTGCGTGGGATACACTATTAAAAGCCCGGGCTATAGAAAATATGAGTTACTGTATTGGCGTTAATCGTACCGGAAATGACGGTGATGGCTACGAGTATAATGGCCACACAGCAGCTTACGATTGTTTGGGAAAAAATCTTACAGAGCTGTACCGCGAAGAACCTTTTGTAAAAGAAATTACGCTAGATAAAAAACATCTTGAGGAAACGCGTGGGCAGTTAAAATTTCTCCAGGATCGCGATGAATTTACTCTAAAGTAAAAGTCTCTGGCATATCCCAATTAGACCTAACATCTATAGTATCCCGATAATATTGAATTTCTTCCGGTTGAATTCTTTTTAAGTAATTTCCGGTATCCCATTTTCGGTTTTCATTATCATCAAAAATTACCCGAATAAGGTATTTACCGGGCTTTAAATACTGAAAATGTAAATTGGTATCGCCATTAGAATATTTTTCTGTCTGTACTTCTCCTTTTTCATTAGTAAGCTGAACCAGCAACGGAAATCGATTAACATTCTGAAGCCTTAGAATAATACTGCCATAATCTGCATAAGATTTGGTATTTAAACTTTGCTGAAGGGTATCGTTGGTTTCTTCAAAAAGATCGGTAATAGCACCGGGTAAAGCAGTTACGCGATAATCGGTGCTTTCTTCTTTTTCAAAAGAAATTACAATTTCGTTTTCCAACCTGCGCATTTCAGCATTAAAAGGAACAATTACTGAATCTCCATCCCGAATACTAATAAGCTCCCGGTTAAAATTTGTAATTGGAGTGTTGGCTTTCAACTTAAAATCCTGGCCAAACCCTATTCCGCCAGAAGGTTCTGTGGTAATATTTAGGGAATCACGGTCGGCTTCTGCTATTTTTGTGAATAGGGTGTCACGGCGGGTAGGGCTAACTACTTCAAAAGAAAGGCTGTCGTATTCGGGACGAATATTATACCAATAGTAAAGTGTATCGGTTTTTCTATCTTTTACAATTCTGGATTTAAAACCTTCAGGTTCTGGGGTTAATAAATTAATTTCTACACTATCTACTCCTTTTTTCCCTTCGTAACCGAATAAAATTTGATTTCCTTTTAGGAGTTTTGGTCTTTTAGGCTCAAATTCCAGTTCTTCTGTAAAGATGGTGATTTGGTAAGTAGAATCTGTAGGTAGCGTGATATAATCTTCAATAAACCCTATTTTTTCGTTCTTAGGATTAAAATTATAATTATCGTTTTTGTCTTCTATTGCAAGAATCTGGTACGTGCCTTCCTTAAGGTTTTCCAGTTCAAAATTTACGCTACTATCTAACGTGTAAGTTATATATCTTGGAGTTTGTTTGTAGACCAGGGAATCTGAAAAAGTTGAATCTACTTCATATAAAAAAATAGAAATAAATTCGTTTGGAGCTTTCAAATTAGCGTCTTTTATAGTTCCAGAAATTTTTAAAGAGTCCAGGTAGTCACCGGTGGAGAAAACATATTTAAAATATGGTAATGGGTTGCCCTCGTTATTATCTACAATACTTTTTCCAAAATTTATGGTATAAGTAGTATTTTCCTGAAGAGAATCCATATTTTGGATACGTACATCTTTACGTGCCGTACCCATTGGAATAATTGTGGGCCGTGGTTCTATTGGAGGCGAAATTACTATTTGTTGGCGTGCATCTTCTAACTTCACATATTCGTTAAAGAAAATCCTGATTTCTTCTGCAGAGAAATTAGTATTGTAATTTTCTGGGTTTGCCCTAATAAATTTTGGCGGTTCTTCGTCTTCAGGGCCCCCTTCAGGCATTCCTTTTTTAGCGCATCGCACACACAGCAAAAGTAGAGCAACCACAAGTAAAATTCCCGGAATTCTTTTCAGCATAATTTAAAAATGAAATCTAAAGGCAAAGAAACAATTATTTTAGGTTTTAACGTGAGTATCAATCGGTAATTGCCATAGTCGCTATACTTAATTTAGTGTTTTTAATTTCCAGTAACTTATTGCCGCAAGCTTCCAAAGTAGCTCCCGTGGTCACCAAATCGTCTACCAACAGGATATGTTTGTTCTCTACTATTTCTGAATTTTCTATCATAAATGTAGCATCAATACTGCCCCACCGGCCAAGACGTTTTTTAAAGGTTTGGGTGCGTGAACCAGATTTTTTTACCAGAACGTTTTCAATAAATTCGGTATCTAATTTTTTGGCGAGTTCCTGTCCAAAGCCGGTAACCTGGTTGTATCCCCTTTGTTTTAATTTTATACGATGAAGTGGAACTGGGATTACACAATCAATTTTTTTAAACGCGGGATGTGATGCCAGTTCTTTTCCCAGCCAGGCTCCCAGGAAGACTCCCACCTCTTCCTGCTTTTTATACTTAAGATTATGAATAAGATTTTGCACCATTCCTTTCTTTTTAAAATAAAGTAGGGAAGTTGCATTTTCTAGAGGTAAACGGGCAGAAAATACTTTTTTGCTAAGGTTTTCGTTATCAAGGTGATAATTAGTGGTTGGGAGTTTATGTAAACAGGAAGTACAAATTACTTTTTCTGTCTTTAACAAAGGGCTGTCACAGCAGTTACATATTGCAGGATAGAATAGGTTTGCTAAATCGTGAAACATTTGTTAAGTCCTTGCTGTTTACCTTATTAAACTCCTAAATTTACAAACAAAATTTATTAATATGATGACCGAAAAGAAAAACAACACCGCGCTTAAGATTTTAACCGGAGTGTTAGCTGTGGCCTTACTGGCCTTAGGTATCTATACAATTAAATTCTATAACGAAGAGAAAGAGAATAAAGCAATTCTTACCAAGGAGAAAGAGGTAATAGAAGACGAGCTTAATGATCTAATTAAGAAATACGATGAGGCCATAGATGAAAATCAGGTGATGGATCAAAACCTGGTAGATGCCAGGAATAGAATAGAGCGTTTACTGGATTCAGTAGAAGATAATGAAGCCAACCTGGTTTTAATTTCTCGCTATCGCAGGGAAATTAGCAATTTAAAATCTGAGAAAGATCGTTTATTTAGAGTGGTAGATAGTCTAAACCGCCAAAACCAAATGATGTCTCAAACTTTAGACAGTACTAACGTAATTCTACAGGAAAGAACCAGGGTTTCAGATTCTTTACAAACTACCAACCAGGATCTTTCTAACAAAGTAGATCGGGCAGCGCAGCTTAAAGTCACCAATTTACGTGGGGAAGGAGTTATTGTAAGAAATAGTGGTAAACTGGTAGAAAACGACAGAACCCGAAGAATAGACCAAATTAGAACTTGCTTTACTATAACGGCTAATGATCTTGCCGGGCCGGGAGAAAGGAATATGTATGTGCAGGTTTATAATCCTGAAAATGAATTGGTAGGTGATGAAATTGTGGTAGAACACGAAGGCGGGCCTATGGTATATAGCGCGGCTTCTAAAGTTTATTACGAAAACAACGAGTTGGATGTGTGTTTGTTAGCTAATACCAACGAAAATAGATTGCTGGAAGGTACTTATAAAGTTTACGTATATGCCGATGCGATTTTACTGGGAACAGCATCTTTTAACCTAAGATAATTAAAACTTAAAATTCAAAGGCCGCCCTGCTGTTTATCAGGGCGGTTTTTTTATTTTTGTGCTATGGCAAAACAAGAAGATTTTTTTAAAAATGTAATATCCCATGCTAAAGAGTATGGGTATATTTTTGCATCGAGCGAAATTTACGACGGACTTAGTGCTGTTTACGATTACGGGCAAAATGGGGCTGAATTAAAGAAAAACATCAAAGATTACTGGTGGAAAAGTATGGTGCAGTTGCACCAAAACATCGTTGGTTTAGATGCGGCGATTTTAATGCACCCTACCACCTGGAAGGCTTCGGGTCACGTAGATGCGTTTAACGATCCTTTAATTGATAATAAAGATTCTAAAAAACGATATCGGGCCGATGTTTTGGTTGAAGATTATGCTGAAAAGATCAATCAAAAAGCACAAAAGGAAATTGCAAAAGCAAGGAAACGTTTTGGAGATAAGTTTGATGAAGAAGAATTTGTAAGTACCAACCCCAGGGTTATTCGTTATAAAAAAGAGGAGAAAGAAATTCTTGAGCGCCTTGCCAAATCACTTACCGATGAAAATTTGGCCGATGTTAAAGCGCTAATTGAAGAGTTGGAAATTGCCTGTCCCGAAACGGGTTCTAAAAACTGGACAGATGTTAAGCAGTTCAATTTAATGTTTGGAACCAAGCTGGGTGCTTCAGCCGATTCTGCTACAGACTTATATTTGCGTCCTGAAACTGCCCAGGGAATTTTCGTGAATTTTTCTAACGTGCAAAAAACCGGTCGGATGAAAATTCCTTTTGGAATTGCACAGATAGGAAAAGCTTTTAGAAATGAAATTGTTGCGAGACAGTTTATCTTTCGCCAGCGGGAATTTGAACAAATGGAGATGCAATTTTTTGTGCGTCCCGGCGAAGAATTAAAATGGTTTGAGCACTGGAAAGAAACCCGCCAGAATTGGCACGCTTCTTTAGGTTTAGGCGAAGAAAATTACCGTTTTCACGATCATGAAAAAATGGCGCATTATGCTAATGCTGCTACCGATATAGAATTTAATTTCCCTTTTGGATTTAAAGAATTAGAAGGAATTCATTCCAGAACAGATTTCGATTTAAAAGCACACGAAGAACATTCAGGGAAGAAATTACGTTTCTACGATCCTGAATTAAAAGAAAATTACGTGCCTTATGTAATTGAAACTTCAATTGGCTTAGACAGAATGTTCTTAGCGGTTTTTTCAGCTTCATTAAAAGAAGAAGAACTGGAAGGCGGAACAACAAGAACGGTTTTAAAACTACCTGCTGTATTGGCGCCAACCAAGGCGGCGGTACTGCCACTAGTTAAAAAAGATGGTTTGCCAGAGCTTGCTCACGAAATTATTGAAGAATTAAAATGGGATTTTAGAGTTCAGTATGACGAAAAAGATGCGATTGGCCGTAGATATCGCAGGCAGGATGCTGCGGGAACACCATTGTGTATAACTGTAGATCACGATTCACTTGAAGATAAAAAAGTGACGGTGCGTTACCGTGATACTATGGACCAAAAACGCGTAGATATTACAGAGCTTAAGACACTTATTGAACAGGAGATAGATTTTAAGACCTGGATGAAGAAATAACTTAAAAGTGTTTTTTAAAATTATTAAAAGGAGCGATTAATCAACTTAATCGCTCCTTTTGTTTTAGATACGCATAGAATCATTATTTTTAGAAAGTAAAAGAAGAAGTCTCATCACAATGAAGAAAATTTTATTCCTTTTAGTTTTAATTTTTGGTTTTCATTCTATATTTCTGGGTCAGGATAGAGAAACAGCAGGCCCGGTTTATATAGACTCTGCCAAAGCAGTAACTTCTTCTGCAATGTCTAAAAGGAAATTAATTCCGCCGGCAAAAGAATTCAAAATCTACAATCCAAGAAATCGGGGAATTAACAAAATTGTTCCGGGAAAAGGTTTACCAAAAACCAAGGATGAAGCGCTTCAGCAAAAAATGGGTGAAATCCCTGTGAAGGCTCCCAACTTTACGTTTGAAGCTGCTTCTACACAAGCCACTCCTACAGATCCTACCGGGGCTGCGGGGCCAAACCATTATGTAAACGGATGGAATTCGGCTTTTTCAATTTTCGATAAATCGGGCAACAGAATTATGGAACCTGCTTCTCTTGCCAGTATTGGTGGCGAGTTTACCAATGAAACCCTTGGAGACCCTATTATTTTATACGATGAATTTGCCGATAGGTTCATAATTTCACAGTTCAGCGATACCCCCGAAAGTTTTTTAATCGCAGTCTCACAAGGTCCAGACCCAATGAATGACGGTTGGTACACTTATCGCTTTACCACAAACGGGGTTTTGCCAGATTACCCGAAGATTTCAGTTTGGGGAGACGGTTATTATATCACCACTAATAAAAATACCAGGACCGCCGCCACAAGTCAGGTGGTGTATGCTCTGGAAAGGGACCAAATGCTGGCCGGGGAAACTGCCCAAATTATGTCATTTCCATTGCCCGGTATTAGAACTAACGGATTTTACAGTCCGGCCGGTTTTTCAGGGATTGGAAACGAAATACCTCCTCGGGGAAATTCGCCTATAGTCTTTCTACAAGACGATTCGTGGGCAGGGGTTAATGAAGATCATCTAAAGCTCTGGCTTATTGATGTAGACTGGAATAACCCTTCGGCTTCAACTATTTCAGAATCACAAGAATTAGGAGCGGCAGAGGGAGTTTCGCCTTTTATAGCCACATTTGACGGAGGCTCTTTTTCGAATCTTTCACAACCCGGCGAAGATACTCCCGAAATTGACGTATTACAGGCTACAATGATGTATATGACCATTTACAGACGATTTCAAAATTATAATGCTGTGGTTATGAATTTTGTGGTAGATGTAGATCCCAGTGCGGCCGAGCACGCTGGAATACGTTGGTATGAATTACGCCAGCAAACCGATGGCGGTCCCTGGAGTGTTTACCAAGAAGGAACTTACGCCCCCGATAATAGCGACCGATTTAGCGGAAGTATAGGCCTTGATGCGGAAGGGAATATTGCTCTAGGTTACACGGTTTTAAATGATAATCCGCAAAATCCGGTTTTTCCCTCGCTGCGATATACGGGGAGATACCTTAATGATGAACCGGGAATTATGACTATTGAAGAGCAAAATATTATTGAAGGCGAAAGTCCAAATCCCAATTCCCGCTACGGGGATTATGCGCATTTAAGTGTAGACGCGGCAGATGGACTCACTTTTTGGCATAACGGTGAGTATTTTGTAGGCCAGGAAAGGAAAAATCACGTAGGCGTTTTTAAGATAGCACCAGATTTTGATAATAATCTTGGTGTAGTTTCTTTGGTTAGTCCGCAAGATGCAAGTTTAGGTACAAACGAAGAAATAACTATTAAAATCAGAAACTATGGTAGAAATGCGCAATCTAATTTTGAAGTTAGTTATAGCATAAATGGCGGTGCTGAAGTGACTGAAACTTTTGAAGAAAGTATTGCAGCAACAAGCTCTGCAGAATTCACTTTTTCTGAAACCGCCGATCTTTCTGAAGTTGGAGAAACCTACGAATTTCTTTTCAGCACTAATTTAGAGGGAGATGAAAATAGAGAAAATGATACAATAACTACTTCAGTTAGACATTTGCCGCCAAACGATGTTGGAGTAACTTCAATTGATGCTCCTCAAACCGGTGAGAGCTTAGGAAATTCAGAAGAAATAACCGTGAGTATAGAAAATTTTGGAGGCGAACCACAACAGGATATTCCGGTTTTTTACCAGGTTGGTAATAACACACCGGTAAGAGAAGTTTTTAATGACACGCTGGAAGTGGGAGGTCTTGAAGTTTATACTTTTAATCAAACTGCAGATATTTCACCTTCCGGAAGCTATAGAATTACCGCCGGCACACGACTGGAGAACGATTTTGATGCCAGAAACGACACAAGTGTAAGATCTGTAGCTAATTTAGATTGTATTCCTGAAGGCTCTGATTGTAGTTTTGGTGACGGAATTTCGTTTTTTGAATTAGAAGATGTTCTTAACGAACGTATTCCCTGTGGAAATGGGTATGCCGATTTTATTGGTCTTTCGGCTACTTTAGACCGTTCACAGGGGGAATTTACCGTTTCGGTGCAATCTCACTTTGCTGAAGAGGATAAGGAACAATTCTCAATGTGGATAGATTTTAATGACGATGCCGTTTTTGACGATGACGAACGCGTAATCTCTTCTGAAGTTATTCCTAATGCTAATACGTGGTATTCTTACAATTTTAGTATTCCCGCTGATGCATCTTTAGGGCAACATCTTCTGCGAATAAGAGCCGGAGACACCAGTTTTGACGGTGATCTTAATAATCCGTGTGAAGTAATGGATTATGGAACCACTCACGATTATTCAGTAAATATTACCGATTCTACTTTAGATATTGAAGATTTTATTCTTAACGAAGCCGAATTGGTGGTGGTTTCAGAAGAAAATAAACAGTTTAGAGTAATTATGGAAACCGATTATGAAGAAACCCTAAGAATTACGGTTCATAATATTTTAGGACAAAAAATGTTAGAAAATCAGGTAGAAAATAATGGTACCGGGTATGTTTATGAACTTGATATGTCTTATGCAGCACGAGGGGTTTATTTGGTTAGAATGGGCACGCGAGAAGTAGGAAAAGTAAAACGCTTTATAGTAGAATAGACAATCTTAAATCATAATTTTTAAAGGTGTATACTCAAGAATTTGCACACAGGCTTGATGAACTTACCCATAAGTTTAAAAAGACATTTGGAGAGCTCAGTGAAAGCCAAATTCACAGGAAACCAGATGCCGAGACCTGGAGTATTGCCCAAAATTTAGAGCATTTAATATTAATAAATGAGTCTTATTTCCCCGTGATTGATAGGCTGAGAAATAAAAATTATAAAAAGCCATTTACGGCAAAATTGGGTTTTTTGGTAAATTTCTTCGGAAAAGTTATTTTAAAATCGGTACAACCTGATACCTCTAAAAAAACTAAAACCTTTTCAATTTAGAATATCTTCTGAAAATACAGCTTCAGAAGATATTCTAAAAAGATTTATAGAACATCAGGAAAAATTAAAAGAAAAAATATTAAATTCTGAAGATTTACTGGAGCAAAACGCGGTAATTTCTTCTCCTGCAAATCCTAAAATTGTCTATAAACTTGATGCTGCTTTTAAAATTATTCTTGCTCACGAAGAACGACATCTTCAACAGGCCAAAAAGCTACTGGAAATTCAGCAATCCAACTTGTAAATCTTGCATTTAGCCTTATTTTTGAGGAAAATTGACTTAAATGAAGATCATTTCTTATAACGTAAACGGAATTAGAGCTGCCGTTAGAAAAGGTTTTTTAGATTGGGTGCAACAGGCAAATCCAGATGTGGTTTGTTTACAGGAGATAAAAGCAAATCCTGAGCAATTAGACCTTAACGATTTTAAAGAAGCCGGCTATCCTTATCATTACTGGTATCCCGCTCAAAAAAAAGGTTACAGCGGCGTGGCAATTTTAAGTAAGCATAAACCGCTGCATATTGAATATGGCACCGGCATAGATTATATGGACTTTGAAGGCAGAACCATCCGTGCCGATTTTGAAGATTTTTCAATTATAAGTTTGTATTTACCCTCGGGAACAAATATTGCCCGTTTGGAGCATAAACTCCGTTTTATGGACGATTTTCAGCACTATGTAAATGAGTTAAAACAGGATTTCCCCAATTTAATAATTTGCGGAGATTATAATATTTGCCACCAGGCTATAGATATTCACGATCCTGTGCGCTTAAAAAATGTATCAGGTTTCTTACCTGTAGAGCGTGAGTGGATAGATAATTTTATGAAAAGTGGCTTTATAGATTCCTTCAGGCATTTTAATGAGGAAGGTGATAATTATTCGTGGTGGAGCTACCGTGCAAATGCCCGTGCCAATAATAAAGGCTGGCGTATAGATTATAATTTGGTGGCAGAGCCATTACAAGAAAAACTAAAAAGAGCCGTTATATTACCCGAAGCCAAACACAGTGATCACTGTCCTGTTTTGGTGGAATTGGAATCAGATTTTTAGAAAGAACGTCATTACTAACGGAGTGAAGTAATCTCTACCAAGTTGCAGATTGTTTCTCCCGATAATTATCGGGCTCCCAATGACGGTAAATTAGAAGATATTTGAACTTAAAATTTTAAAAATGAAAAAAATACTTGTTTTAGCAGCTTCAGCAGTTTTTATTATGACCTCCTGTGTGTCTTCAAAAAAATATGAAGAACTCGAAGGTAGGCACGCCGATTTAAAACGTGAAAACCGAAATACACAATCTGAACTCGATAAATATCGAAATTTGGATGAAGAATATTCAGCATTAAAAAAGGATTATGCTGCAGCTACTGCTGAAAGGGATCGGCTAAAAGATGAGTTGGAAAGCTCTAGAAAAAACTATGCAACCCTTAAAAAGTCTTACGATGCCTTAGAGGAAAACAGCTCGGCAGCGATTGCAGAAAATTCGCGACAAAACCGTCAACTTCTAGCTGAATTAGAAGAAAAAGAACAGGCTTTGGTAAAGGAACAAACAAGGTTAGATAAATTACAACGTGATCTTGATGCACGTTCCAGAAGGGTAAACGAACTGGAAGAATTAATCGCGGCCAAAGATGCTAAAATGAATGCATTAAAAGATGCAATTTCAAAAGCTTTAACCAATTTTGAAGGTAAAGGTTTAACTGTAGAACAGCGCGACGGCAAGGTCTATGTTTCTATGGAGAATAAATTATTATTTGGCTCTGGAAGTTGGGCTGTAAATGATGAAGGAAGACAGGCCGTGCAACAATTAGGTCAGGTTTTAGCAGAAAATCCCGATATCGCGGTTTTGATTGAAGGACATACCGATAATGTGCCTTATGGCGGAAGTGGCCCTTTAAATGATAACTGGGATCTTTCCACCAAAAGAGCGACTTCAATAGTTCAAATTTTGAAAGAAAATAATAATATAGATCCACAGAATTTAACCGCAGCCGGGCGTGGGGAATATGCACCAATCGCAACGAATGAAACTGCTGAAGGAAAGGCAAAAAACCGAAGAATTGAGGTGATTTTAACACCAAAATTAGATGAGGTTACTAAATTGCTGAATGAAGAATAATAACGATGCAGAAATATAATAAATGAAATATACCACACTCCCGAACACCGATATAAAAGTTAGTAAAATTTGCCTGGGAACAATGACCTGGGGCGAACAGAATACAGAAGCCGAAGGCCACGAACAAATTGAATTTGCCCTTGAAAAAGGCGTAAATTTCCTTGACACGGCCGAGATGTATTCTATACCCGGAAAAGCCGAAACCCAGGGTAGTACCGAAAAAATTATTGGTTCCTGGTTTAAAAAATCGGGAAAGAGGGAAGATGTAATACTGACTTCTAAAGTAGTTGGCCCCGGAAATTCTATGGAGCATATTCGGGATAATCTTGGTTTTTCTAAGGAAGCTGTAACCGATGCTCTGCATAAAAGCCTGAAGAGATTACAAACCGATTATATAGATCTTTATCAACTTCACTGGCCGGAAAGAAATACCAATTTCTTTGGGAAATTAGGTTACGAGCATGATGAAGAGGAAAAATGGGAAGAAAATTTCCAGGAAGTTCTTGAAACTTTAAATGAGTTTGTAAAAGAAGGAAAAATAAGGCAGGTTGGTTTGTCTAATGAAACGCCTTACGGACTTTCCCGTTTTCTGGAAGAAAGCAGAAAGCACGATCTTCCAAAAATGATCACGGTACAAAACCCGTATAATTTATTGAATAGAAAAGATGAAATTGGCTTAACTGAAATTCTTCATCGTGAAAATGTGGGTTTATTTCCTTATTCCCCTTTAGGAATGGGAACTTTAAGTGGAAAACATTTGGACGGAATTCAGGAAAACTCGAGATTAGGTTTGTTTCCACAGTATAAAAGATATTCAAATGAGCAGGCGGTAAAGGCCACCAAAGCTTATGCTGAAATTGCTAAAAAGTATAATTTGAATTTCGCGCAAATGTCCCTGGCTTTTGTAAATACGCGTCCGTTTGTAACCAGTAATATTATTGGTGCAACTTCCATTAAACAATTAGAAGAAAATATTGATAGTATAGAGGTAAAGCTTTCAGAAGAAGTTTTAGAAGAGATCAATAAAGTTCACAAAACTTACCCTAATCCTGCACCTTAGATTGATTTCATTTTTGAACGTCTTCCTGAACTTGTTTCAGGATCTAAACCGTTGAAAACTAAAACATATTAGAAGCTGAAACAAGTTCAGCTTGACGTAATTTATATTGGTGTAACCAGACTTTGATGGACAAAAGAGGCTTTATTCGCAGAGGTTCTTACGTGAAACCACTCCCTGGTTTTTCCTAAGAACTGAAGCGTATCCTGAGCTTTCAAAGTACTTAGAACCCTGGAATTTGATGTTGTTGGCTTATTTCTAAGATTGGCTCTGTTACTCTGTACGATCAATTTGAGCGGAATACTATCTAATTTCTCGGGTTCGGTTTGCAGTGAACTGGCCTGGTAAACAAAATACAGCGGATTTATCGCGCCACGGTAACTTTTATAAATACCAAAATGAAGGTGTGGAGGCGTGGTTCTGGCATTTCCTGTATTGCCCACAAAACCCAAAGTATCTCCCCTTTTTACACTTCCGGGAATATTTGCAATACTATCTAAATGCGCATAATAAAGCGACTGATTGCGTTTACGGTCTCGTAGCCAAACCTGTTTGCCGCCAAGGCCTTTTTCACCGGTATAACCAATACTGCCGTTTGTAGCCGCTACCACAGGTGTTCGTCTTTTTGCGAAAATATCAATGCCTTCGTGGCTTCTTGCACCACCATCGCGATTGTCCCCCCAATAACTTTGTACATTGGTATTGACTCCAGAAGCCACCGGGAATAAATAAGCAGGACTTTTCTGCATTTTAAATGCAAATGGAGCAGTGGCTTCAATCTCCGGCTGGATCATCACCTTGTAGGTAGCTGTTTTTTCAGCTTCAAAGCTTAAGTTTTTCTTTCGAAAATCTGAAGATTTGACTTTTTCAAATAGGTTTGTAGAATCGGTGGTTTTCTCAAAAAGTTCTATAAAAACCAATTGTTTTGTAGAATCGGTTTCTACTGCTAAATTAAGAACTTCACCGGGTTGGAGTTGGATTTCATAAGAATACACTGAAAAACTTTTAGGAAAGAATTTACCGGTTTCGGCGTAAGGAAGGTTTACACTTACACTATCCTTAAAAGCGGTTTCGACTGAATTTTCCCAAATGGAGAACAATTCATCTGAAACAATAAAATCTCGTTTATACTGTTCTTTTGCGGTTGGATTGGTAATAAAATCGGAGGCTTTATTGATTTGCGAACATCCCGAAGTAATTAAAATAAGAAATAAGCTTAAAATTTTTATCTGCTTCATAGTCTTGTGTTTGCGTGCAATTTAAAGCAGTAATTATGCCAGATTGATATGATATCTCCCTCACTATTTTAGCTTTGCAATTTTAGAAATACTGCAGAGTCTACCCAAACAAATGGCTTACCACATCCTCAATTTTCGCTACTTTCACTACGTTAATATTGAAGTTATTTTTAGGGATTTTACTTTGTTTAGAAACCAGGATGGAAGCAAAACCAAGTTTTTCGGCTTCAATAATGCGCTGTTCTACGCGGGTCACAGGTCTAATTTCACCGGCAAGGCCAACTTCTGCCGCAAAACAAATATCTTTTGGAATAGAGATGTCTTCATTAGAAGATAAGATCGCAGCGATTACCGCAAGGTCTATTGCGGGATCGTCTACACTAATTCCGCCGGTAATATTTAGAAAAACATCTTTGGCGCCCAATCTAAAACCGGCTCGTTTTTCTAAAACCGCCAAAAGCATATTTAGTCTTTTTACATTATAACCGGTGGCAGAACGTTGCGGCGTTCCATACACAGCAGTGCTAACCAGCGCCTGGATTTCTATCATAAGCGGGCGCATTCCTTCCAGGGTGGCTGAAATTGCTGTTCCGCTAAGGTCTTCGTCATTTTTTGAAATTAAAATTTCAGAAGGATTGCTTACTTCCCGTAGTCCGCTGCCTTGCATTTCATAAATTCCCAGTTCGTGAGTAGAACCAAAACGGTTTTTATGGGCTCTTAAAATTCGATATACGTGGTTTCTGTCGCCTTCAAACTGCAAAACGGTATCAACCATATGCTCCAGCACTTTTGGACCGGCAATGCTTCCTTCTTTAGTAATATGACCAATTAAAATAACCGGGGTGTTGGTTTCTTTGGCGAATTTTATAAGTTCTGCGGTACATTCCCTAATTTGGGAAATACTCCCCGGCGCACTTTCAATATAATCGCTGTGCAGGGTTTGTATGGAGTCTATAATAATTACTTCGGGCTCAATAGCTTCAATTTGCCTAAAGATATTTTGAGTTTTGGTTTCGGTTAAAATGTAGCAATTAGCAGCTACAGGATTAATACGTTCTGCACGCATTTTTATTTGCTGCTGACTTTCTTCGCCAGAAACGTATAAAACTTTGTAGTTTAATTGAAGTGAAATTTGAAGGAGAAGTGTACTTTTTCCTATGCCCGGTTCACCGCCCAGTAGGGTGAGCGATCCCGGAACAAGTCCGCCGCCTAAAACCCGGTCCAGCTCATTATTGCCGGTGTGCCATCGGTTTTGAGGGCTATTTTCAATTTCAGCTATTTTTAAAGGTTTGGCGGTACGCTTAGCTTCGCGTTCGCTGGGAGATTTCCAATCTTTTGCATCGGGTTTTGCTACAATTTCTTCAGCAATAGTATTCCATTCTCCGCAAGCGCTGCATTTGCCCTGCCACTTTGCATATTGGCTGCCACAATTCTGGCAATAAAACGTTGATTTAACCTTGGCCATTTAGCTTTGATTTTTCCCGCTAATAACCGAAATCTTTTTTAATTGCATCAGCTTTTGCAAGCATAAAATCGGTATCTAAGAATGCGATTTTTTCCTGTCCGTAAGCATTTTGATAGGTGCGCATTGCTTTTTTAGGATTGCCGGTTTCTTCTTCATAACGGGCTTCAAAAAAAGTTCCCAGCATAGTGCCCGGATAATTATCGTAAGCCAATTTGCTTAATTCTTTATAATCATCCCATCTACGGGTTTTTTCTATCGCGTTATGAACAGCCATAAAATCTTCTAATCGTATTTTCTTCTGAATATTAAAAAGCTCATTAATGCTCTCATATTTATCAGTTAAAAACTCAACAGAAGATACCGAAGTTTGCAATAAAAGTTCGTTATAATCTTTTTGGCTAATAGGCCGGTAAACGCTAAACATGCTTTCTAAGGCAGAGGGTATTGCTTTTCCTACCAGTGAATAGTGCGTGGCGTTATCAAAATTATCAAACTTGTAGGTTACCAAATCGTTTTCTATTGCCGCAAGCTGGGAGTTTAGATCTTCAATCCCTTTTTTTAATTGTGGAATATCTGATGTTCCCGTAGCCAGGTAAATCCATTTTTTAGTTTCAGATTTAGCTAAATTACTGCTGATGCGATCTGCCATTGGAGGCGCTAAATCTGGACTAAGATTAATATAGCCATCAAAAATAGGATCGGGTTTTAGTAAATAATAATTGATAAAATTTGCGGTATAATCGTGACCGGCAATCACCCTGAAATCTGCAGTTCGATATTTATTATCCAGGTGCTGCATAAGCTCCATCCCAAGGAATTCAAAAAAGGCTGCGCCTTTATCTGCCGGAAGAAAATTTCGCTCGTCATAATAAGCATCGTCCATACGGGTTTTGCTTTGGTTAACGCCAACCACAATCATTTCGGGCGCATCTTCCCAGTAGGAAGCATAATCTACATTACCTGCTATAGGCTCAAACAGGTAGTCACCATCTAACACAAGAATTACCGGATATGTTTTTTCGGTATTTTCCTCGTAGTTTCGTGGGAGTTGAATCTTGATTTCTCTTGTTTCACCGAGCTTTTCGGAAGAAATCGTTTCGTAAAGAGTTTGTGCTGAGCTTAGTAGCGGCGCCACTAGCAGCACAAAAATGAGTAATTTTTTTACCATAGGTGTTAGGTTTTGTTTAACCTACACAAGATATATATTATTTTTGACGGTTGAAAATAGGAAGAAATATAAAGGATAATCCGCCTAAGATGAGCACCATTAAGGTCTGCGTGCCCCAGGTGAGCCAGCCAAATGCTTCACCACTTTGTTTGGAAATGCCAAAAAGCATCAAAATTGCGCCAATAGCTACAGGATAAACGCCAATTCCGCCATTTGTTGCAGAAACGGCAAAAGAACCTACTACAAAAGCAGCCATGATTATTGAAAATTCAGTATTTCCTAATCCTGGTATTGAAAATACAATAACATAAAACATTAAAATATACATGAACCAAATGAAAAGGGTATGAAAGATGAAAGCCCATTTTTGTTTCATTTTTAGAATACTGCGCATTCCTTCTAAAAGCCCATAAGCCATTTTCTTAATGCGCACCAGGAACGGAAGTTGAGATCTTTTAATAATTTGAAGTCCTAAAACACCTAAAAATACCAGGGCTAAAAGAATTCCCACGCTAAATAGCGGATTGATTTCGTTGGCTTTAAAATAAGCGAGAAGGTGTTCGGTTTGGAGAAATAAAGTGATGGCTGTAATGCTAAGCATCACGATAACATCGGCTATTCTTTCAGAAATAATGGTCCCGAAAGCTTTTTCAAAAGGAACTTTCTCATAAGAAGAAAGGCTGGCGGCTCTAAGCACCTCACCAGATCTTGGAATTCCAAAGTTAGCCAGGTAGCCGGCCATTACCGCCATAAAACTATTGGCTAATTTGGGTTTGTAGCCCAGGGGTTCCAGCATGAATTTCCACCTATATGCCCTGGACAGGTGAGAAAGGCCTCCAAAAAGCATAGAGAGTAGTAAAAACCAGGGATTGGCCGTTGAAATATTTTCCCATAATTCCTGCCGTTCCTGTGGGGTGGCACTTTTAAGAGAATACCAGATTAAAAAAACTCCCAATAATAATGGGAGTACGATTTTAAGTATTTTAATTATCTTTTTTTTCACCTGATTAACTCAAGAGATTGGTTTCTTCGTTTGGGAAAACCAGGGAGGGTTTAAAAGCTTTCGCTTCTTCAAAATCCATAATGGCATACGCGATAAGAATTAAAATATCGCCTTTAGCCACTTTCCTTGCTGCAGCACCGTTTAAGGTAATTTCGCCAGAATTTCTTGGCCCGGGAATTACGTAAGTTTCTAAACGTTCACCATTGTTATTATTTACAATTTGAACTTTTTCGCCTTCAATAATATTTGCAGCTTCCATAAGATCTTCATCTATAGTGATGCTTCCAATATAATTTAAATCGGCGCCTGTAACTTTTACTCTATGAATTTTTGATTTTACTACGTGAACTTGCATAGATTATTCTTCGTTGTTTAAAGCGATATTATCTATAAGTCTAATGTCGCCGGCATAAGCCGCTATAAATGCGCGGTAATTATGACCTTTTCTTTTTCGGTTAATTTTTTTTAAAGTTTGGGTATTTGCAATTTCAAAATATTCCAATTTCAGAACGGGATGATTTTTAAATTGTTCTTTTACCCAGTTATGTATATAATCTGCACTTTTTGTGCCAAATAGTTCCCTGGTTTTAAGAAGGGTCTGGTAAATAAACGAAGCTTCTTCCCGTTGCTCTTTATCTAATCTTTCATTACGTGAACTTCTTGCTAAACCGTTATCTTCGCGTAAAATGGGACAGCCAATAATTTCTACCGGAAGCTCTGCTTTTTCGGTTAACTTTCTAACAATTTGCAATTGCTGAAAGTCTTTTTCCCCAAAAAAAGCTTTGTGCGGCTCTACTATTGTAAATAGTCTTTTTACAATTGTTCCTACCCCGTCAAAATGTCCGTTTCGGTATTTTCCCTCCATTACCTGCTCCAAACCGTCAAAATTAAACTGTTCAGAACTTATATTTTCGCCATATAATTCGTTAGCGGGGGGAGCAAAAATCCAGAGGTGGTCACTGGCCTCTTCAAGAAGCTTAATGTCTTCGTCTAAAGTGCGCGGATATTTCTCAAGATCTGCAGGATTGTCAAATTGAGTGGGGTTAACAAAGATGCTGATAATCACCCGGTCACAACTTTGTAAAGCCTGTTTCACTAAAGATAAATGCCCGTGGTGCAAAGCACCCATTGTAGGGACTAAACCAATGATTTTGGCTTTGGATTTTTCGGCATTAATGGCCGCTTTTAAAGGGGTTTTTTCTTTGAAAACCTGCATTTTATTATAAAATTAACAGCGTGCAAACTTAATATATTACCAGCAATCTGCATAAATTTTTGTAATTTTGCGTGTTTTTTGTTCGCAATCGCAATTAAAGCAATCAATTTATGAAAGATAAGAGGATATTGTACGTATCATCTGAAGTTATTCCTTACCTGCCTGAAACCGAAATATCATCCACGTCTTTTGAAGCCGCAAAAATGGTAAATAATATTGGAGGGCAAATTAGAATTTTTATGCCCCGGTTTGGTAACATCAACGAACGTCGCCACCAGCTACACGAAGTGATAAGGCTCTCGGGGATGAATTTGGTGATTAATGACCTGGATATGCCGTTAATAATTAAAGTGGCTTCGATCCCAAAGGAAAGAATGCAGGTTTACTTTATAGATAACGAAGATTATTTTAAAAGAAAAGCTACTCTTACCGATGAAGAAGGCAATATGTTTGACGATAATGACGAACGAGCCATCTTTTTTGCCAAAGGAGTAATAGAAACCGTTAAGAAATTAAACTGGTCTCCCGATATTATTCACGTTCATGGCTGGCTGGCATCTTTGCTGCCGCTATACCTTAGACGCTATTATGGAAATGAGCCATTATTTAGTGGAGCAAAAATAGTTACCTCTATATACAATCAAGACTTCGAAGGAACGTTAGATGAAGATATGCAGGAGAAAGTTTTGTATGACGGGATGGAAAAAGAAGATATAAAACATTTAAAAACCCCAAACTACGTTAATTTAATGAAGCTTGCGGCAGATCATTCAGATGCTCTAATCACTGCAGGCGAAGACCTTCCTGAAGATCTTTCAAAATATATTGGCAGGCTTAATAAGCCAATACTTCCATATAAAAACAGGGAAGAATTTAGCCAGGCTTATCAGGATTTTTACACTAACGAAGTTTTATCTGAATAGAAATTTTTATCGAATGAATTTAATGAGAATGATGTACAAAACAGCAACTTTATTTTTTGTTGTTTTTGCTTTTGTGGGCTGTGATGATGAATATAGCACCGTTGGTGGTGAAATTATAGAAAACCCGAGTAACCTTGAGCTGGAAGAAGTGGAAGTAACCGCTTACAGCAAAAAACTAAATTCTGTACAAACCAATAACCTGAGCAACCATTTACTTGGCGTTTATAATCACCCTATCTACGGGCAAACTACGGCCAGTATCCTCAGCCAGCTTTCTTTACCTACCAATAACCCAACTTTTGGGGTAGAACCAGAGCTTGATAGCGTGGTTTTAACCATTCCTTATTTTAGTACCGAAGGAGATCTAGACGAAGATGGGAATATTCAATACGCTTTAGATTCCGTTTACGGAAATGCACCCATAAAAATTTCACTTCAGGAATCTAATTATTTTCTGAATACTTTAGATCCCGAATCCGATTTCCAGGATAGCCAAAAGTATTATTCAGATCAGCAGGAATTATTTGAGGAGAACCTAATTGGTGATGTTATCTATGAAAATGACAATTTTGTGCCTTCTTCACAAGCAATCGTTTCTTATGAAGAAAACGACGAAGGGGAACAGGATACCATTACTTCTGGTCCCGCTTTAAGAATAAAACTGCCGGTAGAATATTTTAAAGAGAAAATAATTGATAAAGAAGGTTCCAGTGTGCTTAGCAATAATAATAATTTCAAGAATTATTTACGCGGAATGTTCATTAAAGCCGAGGCAACTGCTGAAGATGGGACTATGATGTTATTTAATCTTAAGGCTGGTGATGCTGGAATTGAGCTTTTCTATACTACTGAAGTAGAAACTACTAATGATGACGGTGATACTGAAACGCTAAGAGATCCAAGAAGTTATAAACTTAGTTTTGGAAGCACCATTGTAAATACTTTTCAAGGCGAATATCCTGGAGATGTTTTGCAGGCTATAGAAGAAAGTAATGAAGATTCTGGAGCCGAAAAACTCTTTCTTAATGGAGGGGAAGGAACCATGGCAGTAATTGAGCTTTTTGAAAGTGAAGAACAAATAGCAGCATTTAGAGAAAACGAATGGTTAATTAACGAAGCGAATCTTACGTTCTATGTTGATAAGGATTTTGTGGCCGGTATTGATGAACCATCTCGTTTGTATCTATACGATTTGGATAATAATAGAATTATAGCCGATTACAGTTTTGCCATGAACTTTGTGCAAGACGGTAATGAAAATAATCCATCTACTTCGCTTACTTCTTTTTCTACACCCTTGGAAATTGATGAAGATGAAAACGGAGTACGTTATAAACTCAATCTTACTCAGCACGTAACTAATATTATTGAAGGCGATGCAGATAATGTAAGATTAGGCCTTGCTATTACTCAAAATATTAATATTACCAATAACGCGGCGGTTAGGGATACTGAAGCGGTGAAATTCTATCCTGCAATGGGGATTATTAGCCCAAAGGGCACTGTACTACACGGTAACCTTTCTAACGACGAAGAAAAAAGATTAAAACTAAGAATTTACTATACTGAAATTAATAATTAAATAACACCAATATACTATGTGCGGAATTGTAGGATATATTGGGCATAGGGATGCTTATCCCGTTGTCTTAAAAGGACTCCAAAGACTGGAATATCGTGGGTACGATAGTGCAGGGATTGCCCTTTATGATGGAAAGGAACTTAAACTTTGTAAAACCAAAGGAAAAGTTGCCGATTTAAAAGAAAAACTTGAAAACACGATTACTACCAATGGAAATGTAGCCATTGGGCATACACGTTGGGCAACTCACGGCGTTCCAAACGATGTGAATTCTCACCCGCATTACTCAAATTCTGGAGATATTGTAATTATTCATAACGGAATTATAGAAAATTACGATGC
The DNA here is from genome assembly GCF_002311535.1 of Salegentibacter sp. UBA1130. Lineage (NCBI taxonomy): Bacteria > Pseudomonadati > Bacteroidota > Flavobacteriia > Flavobacteriales > Flavobacteriaceae > Salegentibacter > Salegentibacter sp. UBA1130. The sequence goes on from NZ_DCAP01000027.1 coordinate 74,373, forward strand.
GCTTAAAAAGGAGTTAAAAACTCGTGGTTATACTTTTAAAAGTGATACTGATACCGAGGTTTTGGTTAATCTTATAGAAGACGTAATTATTAATGAAGGCGTTAAGCTTGGTAAAGCAGTGCAAATTGCATTGAACCAAACTGTTGGAGCCTATGCAATCGCGGTTTACAATAAAACAAAGCCAGACGAGATTGTAGTAGCTCGTTTAGGGAGTCCGCTTGCAATTGGAGTTGGAGAAGATGAATTTTTTATCGCTTCAGATGCCTCTCCATTTATTGAATATACCAATAATGCAATTTACCTGGAAGACGGGGAAATGGCTGTGGTAAGAAGAGGAAAAGAAGTTAAGGTTAGAAAGATTAAGGATGATACTTTGGTAGATCCCTATGTTCAGGAGCTTCAATTAAATCTTGAGCAAATTGAAAAAGGTGGTTACGAGCACTTTATGCTTAAAGAAATTCACGAGCAACCTACGGCAATTAAAGATACTTATCGTGGTAGAATGTTACCCGATAAAGGTTTAATAAGAATGGCCGGGGTAGATGATAACCTTGAGCGTATTGCTAATGCAAAACGAATTCTTATCGTTGCCTGCGGGACCAGCTGGCACGCCGGTTTGGTAGCCGAATATATTTTTGAAGAGCTTGCGAGAATTCCTGTAGAAGTTGAATATGCTTCAGAATTCAGGTATCGTAATCCTATTATTTCAGAAAAAGATGTAATTATAGCAATCTCCCAAAGTGGGGAAACTGCCGATACTATGGCGGCTATTAAGCTTGCCAAGGAAAAGGGTGCATTCGCTTTTGGAGTTTGTAACGTGGTAGGTTCTTCTATTTCCAGGGAAACTCACGCGGGTGCTTACACTCATGCCGGTCCTGAAATTGGGGTAGCTTCGACAAAAGCTTTTACTACGCAAATTACGGTGCTTACCTTAATGGCGCTAAAACTTGCAAAACATAATGGTACGATCTCTAATACAGATTTCATGACCTATTTGCAGGAAATGGAACGTATTCCTGCAAAAATTGAAAAAGCACTGGAAGGTGATGAGCATATAAAAATGATCGCCGATATTTATAAAGATGCCAGGAACTGCCTTTATTTAGGTAGAGGATTTAATTTCCCGGTAGCTTTAGAAGGTGCTCTTAAATTAAAAGAGATTTCTTATATACACGCTGAAGGTTATCCTGCTGCCGAAATGAAACACGGCCCAATTGCACTTATAGATGAAGAAATGCCGGTAGTGGTTATTGCAACTAAAAAAGGACATTACGAAAAAGTAGTAAGCAATATCCAGGAAATTAAATCCAGAAGCGGTAAAATTATCGCGATTGTTACTGAAGGTGACGAAGAGGTGAGAGATCTTGCCGATCACGTGATCGAAGTGCCAGAAACTTTAGAGCCGTTAACACCGCTTCTAACAACTATTCCACTTCAGTTATTGTCATACCATATTGCGGTATTGCTTGGAAGGAATGTAGATCAGCCAAGAAACCTGGCCAAATCTGTTACAGTTGAGTAAACTTTCAGAATAAATTATAAGAGTATAAAAATCCCTTTTGGAGACATTTTTCAGAAGGGATTTTCTTTTAAAATAATACTTTTAGAGGAATTTTTGCCGGCTTTAATAAGCTTCAAAAAAGTTATTTTAAGAGAGGTATGATTTTATTAAGAAAAAACTATCTTTGCAGCCTGAAAATACCCTTGTGCTATTTTAACACATTGTGAATTATTGCATTGAGTATTTCCAGATATTTTAAATACGAAAACATTAAAGAATTAAATAATGTCTAAAGTAACAGGTAAAGTTGCCCAAATTATTGGCCCTGTAGTTGATGTTGTGTTCGACTCAGAGAATGCTGAATTGCCAAAAATCTACGATTCTTTGGAAATCACCAGAAAAGATGGTTCCCTTCTAATTTTAGAAGTGCAATCTCACATTGGTGAAGAAACAGTGAGAACAGTATCTATGGATTCTACCGATGGTTTAAGCCGAGGAGTTGAAGTAGTAGCAACTGGAGCGCCTATTCAAATGCCGGTTGGTAAAGAAGTTTATGGCCGTTTGTTTAACGTGGTAGGTGATGCTATTGACGGGCTTGGGAATTTGCCAAAGGCCGGAAATGATGGAATGTCTATCCACAGGGAAGCGCCAAAATTTGAAGACTTATCTGTTTCTACAGAAGTTTTATTTACCGGGATTAAAGTAATTGACCTTATTGAGCCTTATGCAAAAGGTGGTAAAATTGGTCTTTTTGGTGGTGCCGGTGTAGGTAAAACAGTACTTATACAGGAATTAATTAATAATATCGCCAAAGGCCACGGTGGTCTTTCGGTATTTGCCGGAGTAGGAGAGCGTACTCGTGAAGGGAATGACCTTCTTCGAGAAATGCTTGAATCTGGTATTATAAAATATGGTGACGCTTTTTCTGAATCTATGGAAGAAGGCGGTTGGGATCTTAAAAAAGTAGATAAAACTGCTATGTTAGATTCTAAGGCAACTTTCGTATTCGGACAGATGAACGAACCACCTGGAGCACGTGCTCGTGTAGCACTTTCTGGACTTACAATTGCGGAATATTTCCGTGATGGAGCCGGAGAAGGCCAGGGGAAAGACGTTCTTTTCTTCGTAGATAACATTTTCCGTTTTACACAAGCTGGTTCAGAGGTGTCTGCACTTCTTGGGCGTATGCCATCTGCGGTAGGTTATCAACCAACTTTGGCGACAGAGATGGGTGCGATGCAAGAGCGTATTACTTCAACTAAAAACGGATCTATTACTTCTGTACAGGCGGTTTACGTACCTGCGGATGACCTTACTGACCCGGCGCCGGCAACAACCTTTGCCCACCTGGATGCAACAACGGTACTTTCACGTAAAATTGCCGAGCTTGGTATTTATCCTGCGGTAGATCCTTTAGAATCTACTTCAAGAATTCTTACTGCTGATATTTTAGGTGACGATCATTATAAATGTGCACAACGTGTAAAAGAGCTTTTACAGCGTTATAAAGAATTGCAGGATATTATTGCTATTCTTGGTATGGAAGAGCTTTCTGAAGAAGATAAGCTTGCCGTATCTCGTGCAAGACGTGTACAACGTTTCCTTTCTCAACCTTTCCACGTGGCCGAACAATTTACCGGTTTAAAAGGAGTTTTGGTTGATATTAAAGAAACTATTAAAGGATTTAATATGATTATGGATGGAGAATTAGATCACCTTCCGGAATCTGCCTTTAACCTTAAAGGAACCATTGAAGAAGCGATCGAGGCCGGTGAGAAAATGTTGGCTGAAGAAGACTAATTAAAAAGTAAACAATGGTCAGTGAGCAGTATTCAGTAAATATTTTTTGCTGAATGTTGTAAACACAAACTAAAAAATATGTACTTAGAAATAGTAACTCCTGAAGCTGTAGTTTTTAAAGCTGATGTTGATGCGTTAAAGGTTCCCGGTCACGACGGGGAATTTCAAATGCTTAACAATCACGCGCCTATAGTTTCTACATTGGTTGAAGGGGAAGTTAAAATTCAACTTGCGGCCTCTAATAAAGAATTAGACGATGAGCTTTCTGAAGATTTTAGAAAAGACTCTGCAAACAGCAACATTCTTTATTATACCATTAAAGGTGGTGTGTTAGAAATGAAAGACAATAAAGCCATTATACTGGCTGATTAATTTCAGGAAATTTAAAATAAGAAGAGCCGGGCAATTGCCCGGCTTTTTTAGTTTTTGGTGTATTCTAAAATATCTCCCGGCTGGCATTCTAAAACCTCACAAATAGCATCTAAAGTAGAAAATCGAACCGCTTTTGCCTTCCCTGTTTTTAAAATAGATAGATTAGCTGTGGTAATCCCTATTTTTTCAGCAAGTTCATTGCTTTTCATACCGCGTTCTTCCAGGATTTTATCCAGGTTTATAATAATAGGCATAACTAAACGGTTAACTCGTTTTCTTCTTTCATAACCCTGGCTTGATTAAAAATTTGGGATAGAAATATTAGAAATAAGCCTATACCTATCACAAACCAGAAATCGAAAAGATCAAAATTTAACTCCAAACGACCATTAAATATTACTTTGAAAACAAATATGGATATTGCGTCAACAATAGTTATTAAAATGATTAATTGACCAATTAATTTAAAACTTGCAATTTGAAGCTTCGTGAATAACGGCCCAGAAATTAGATCTTTCATTAAATTCTTGAATAAATACAGAATATAGATCCAAACTGCACTTGATAATAATTCATATGTTAAAGAGGAGTATAGTGCATTTTTAGATTTGATTTTAAATTCTTCAGCATCGTGTAATATTTCCAGGATATCGCCTGGACTAATAAAGATTGCATAAAGTAAAAAGCCGAATAAAAGTATCCAACCTATAATCAATTAATCAATAAATAATAAGCAACACTAAAAATGTTTTTAAGCCATTCTGAAGATTCCATTCCTCTACAATTATCGTTTAACAATAACAAACCTACATTAAATTATCGAAAAACAATAATTTTATAAATTAAAAATGATAAATTAATTTCAGCATTTTAAGAAATTTGCTGAGAAACAGGGTTTTTATAATGATTTAAAATAAGAAGCTATTAAATCGGAATCCTTATGGAGGTTAAACGCCGCTTTGACTGTAAAACTTAAATAATAACTCTTATATTTGCGGGGAACGGACTTTTTGAGAGGAAATATATGCTAACAGCAATACTATTAGGTTTTTTATTCGCAATATTCCTGGTTTTCGCAGGAAAGTTCTTCAGGGGGAAATTAGCCGTTCTTTCCGCACTTATTCCGGGTGGGCTTTTTGCATATTTTGCAAGTTTTATTCCGCAGATAAGTTCTGGAGAAATAATTTCTAAAACTTACCAATGGGTTCCTGCTTTTGGAGTAGACCTTAGTTTTAAGTTAGACGGGCTTTCCCTTCTTTTTTCATTGATGATCACCGGGATTGGTTTCCTGGTTTTTGCATATACCGCATCGTACCTTAGAGGGCATAAGTATCTTGACCGTTTCTACGGATATCTGAGCTTGTTTATGGCAGCCATGCTTGGTTTGGTGCTTTCAGACAATCTTATCTCACTTTTTGTTTTTTGGGAATTAACCAGTATAAGTTCATTCTTCTTAATCGGGTTTAATAATACCAACCCGGCTTCCCGAAAATCGGCTTTAACCGCTTTAGGAATTACCGGTTTTGGAGGGTTTTTCTTATTAGCAGGAGCTTTGTTGTTGGGTAGTATTACCGGCACTTACAGCATTTCTGAAATGCTAAGTATGAAAGAAGCTATTGCTGGCAGTGAATATTACATCCTGGCGGTGATCTTTATTTTTGTGGCTGCATTTACCAAGTCGGCGCAATTTCCTTTTCATTTCTGGTTGCCCGGTGCGATGAAAGCACCAACTCCGGTTTCTACTTATTTACACTCTGCCACGATGGTAAAAGCGGGGATTTACCTTCTTATGCGTTTTACACCGGTTTTGGGAGATTCAGAATTCTGGAATACTACATTGATTATTGTTGGTGGAATTACGATGGTTTACTCTGCAATTCACGCGCTTTTTAGAACCGATCTTAAAGGTGTTTTGGCGTATTCTACTATTTCAGCCCTGGGGATTTTGGTATTTTTAATCGGTTTGGGAACAAAATCGGCTTTCCTTGCTGCTGCTGTATTTATTATTGTTCACGCGCTTTATAAAGCTACATTATTCCTGGTTACAGGTATTATAGACCACCAAACCGGTACACGGGATGTTACTAAATTAAGCGGATTACGAAAAATTATGATGCCGGTAGCGATTGCCGGTATTCTGGCAGCAATTTCCAGTGCAGGTATTCCGCCATCGGTAGGTTTCCTCGGAAAAGAACTTACTTACGAAGCCAGTACCCATGCTGAAACTTTTACAATAATAATTGTAATTGCAATTGTTCTAACAAAAATACTATTGCTTTGGGCGGGTTTTGTGGCCGGAATTAAACCTTTTGTAGGTAAACTCACCGAGGCACATAAAGATGTAAAAGCGCCTGATTTCCTAATGTGGGCACCGGCAATTATTCTTGCTGTGCTTGGAATTGTTTTTGGGATATTCCCTATGCTTATTGAATCGGCCCTTGTAAAACCGGTAGTTTCATCTTTAGGGGCAGATGCTTCAGAATATCACCTTGCGCTATGGCACGGTTTTAATACTGTTTTGCTATTAAGTGCAATTACTATTGCTGTTGGGGTTTTGCTATATTTCTTCCTGAAACCTTCAGCAAAACTGGAAACCAGAATTGGAAAATATGAATTTATTTCTCCTAAAAGCATCATGGAAAAAGGAACTCATTATTTCAGTGTATTTTCAGCATTCTGGACTAATGTTTTTCAAAATGGATATTTAAGAAATTATGTAACGACCATTGTGTTGTTTCTTGTAGTTTTAGTAGGCTACGTTATGTTTGGAAACCCAAGGGTAATGATAGATCATACCCAGCTTTCTAAAGTTACCGCTTACGAGTTGGCGGTGGTAATTATATTAATTGCCGGAGTTTTCTATACCGTTTTTACAAAATCCAGACTTGCTGCAGTTGCCGCAATGGGAGTTGTTGGTTTGGCTATTTGTTTGATTTTTGTTTTCTACAGTGCACCAGATTTGGCGATGACGCAATTTTCTATTGATACCTTAACAGTTATATTGTTTGTGCTGGTACTTTACAGATTGCCAAAATACCTTACACTTTCAGATTATAAAATGCGAATTAGGGATGGAATCCTCTCCCTGGCTCTAGGAACGGTAATATGTTTACTTGCGTTGCAAGTACTTGCTGAACCTACAAATACTGAAGTTGGTGATTTCTATGCGAAAAATGCCTATATCCTGGCTCACGGTAAGAACGTAGTAAATGTTATCCTGGTAGATTTTAGGGGAACAGATACGCTTATGGAAATTGCGGTATTGTCTATCTCAGCTATTGGAGTATTTGGATTACTAAAATTGAGATTGAAAAGTACAGACAGGTCGCAATAAAAGAACATTAGAGTCGGGGTAAAATCCGTCTTTTTCTAAAAAATATATAAATGAAAACCTTAATATTAAGAACAGCTTCCGATTATCTTTTGCCATTACTGCTGGTGTTCTCTGTTTTTATCTTATTACGTGGGCATTATTTGCCTGGCGGTGGTTTTGTGGGCGGACTTATAGCTGCGATTGCTTTTGTGTTGCACGCTTTTGCCAACGGGCTTGATAATACAAAAGGTCTTTTAAGATTTCATCCCGGGTTTTTAATGCCTGTTGGTTTGGGTCTTGCTTTTTTAAGCGGTTTGGCACCGGTAATTGGTTTAGACGATCCTTTTATGACGGGACTTTGGTTCCCAGAGCCCTTCCCGGTTATTGGGAACGTAGGTTCAGCTTTATTTTTTGATATAGGAGTTTACCTGGTAGTAATTGGAGTCACCCTCACAATAATATTTACAATTTCAGAATCAGCTTAATTTATGGAAATTCTTTTAGCTATAATTATAGGGGTTCTGTATGCCGCAGGTATTTATATGATTCTGCGCCGGAGTTTGGTGAAACTCATTATCGGAATTATTTTGTTAGGAAATGGGGCAAACCTGCTAATTTTCCTGCTGGGAAGAATTACAGAAGGTGCACCACCAATTATTCCAGAAGACTCCAAGGTTTTTTTAGAAGCTTATGCAGATCCTGTTCCGCAGGCATTAATATTAACCGCTATCGTAATTAGTTTCGGTTTACAATCTTTTGCAATTATTCTTGTAAAAAGAGCACACAAAGTAGTGAAAACCGATGATCTGGACGAAATGAACGCAACAGACGAAGATTCATGACACAACAAATAATATTATATCCTTTACTGCTGCAAATGCTATTGGCTATCATCCTCATGTTTTTCTGGAGGAAGATAAATGCACAGCGAATAATTAGTATGTTTGGAAGCCTTGTGCACCTTGCTGTTAGTATTACTGTTTTTGCGTATATCTGGAATAATGGCACCCAAACAGTACAGGCCGGGAGTTGGGAAGCTCCTTTTGGAATTACCTTTATTGCAGATACTTTCTCGGCCACTATGGTGCTACTTACCTCCATTGCAGGTTTGGCTGTATCTATATTTTCGTCGGGTTCAGTTATTGGTGATAGATTGAGATTTGGGTACTTTCCCATTTTCCATTTCTTACTTTTAGGACTTACCGGCGCTTTTTTAACCGGTGATATCTTTAACCTTTATGTTTGGTTTGAAATTATTATTATAAGCTCTTTTGTTCTAATTACTATTGGTGGGGAAAAAGCTCAATTAGAGGGTGCGGTAAAATATTTTACGCTGAATTTCCTCGCTTCTATGATCTTTTTAACGGCAATTGCGGTGCTATACGGTTTAACCGGAAGCTTAAACATGGCCGATCTTGCCAATAAAGTGGCTGCAGTAGAAAACCGGGCTCTTGTAGAAATAACTGCTATTTTATTTCTAATTGGCTTCGGAATTAAATCGGCTATTTTTCCTTTATATTTTTGGTTACCGGCTTCTTATCATACGCCACCCTCAGCGGTTTCAGCTATTTTTGGAGGCTTGCTTACTAAAGTTGGGGTGTATGCTTTAATTAGGGTGTTTACTTTAATTTTTGTAGATGATGTTTTCCTGGATCAAATTCTATTGGTGCTTGCTATTTTCACCCTGTTTAGTGGGGCATTGGGCGCCCTGGTTCAAAATAATATAAGGAAGGTATTCTCTTATTTAATTATTTGTCATATTGGTTATATGATTATTGGTTTGGGAATGTTTACCGAAGTTGCTATTGCAGGTGCAATTTTTTACCTGGTGCATGATATTGTGGTGAAAACGAATCTTTTTATGATTAGTGGTCTTATATACCGAATAAAAGGTTCTAATAGTATGCGGGCTTTAGGAGGCTTTTATGCTAATTATCCCAAGTTGAGTTTATTGATGTTTATCCCGTTATTTTCATTGGTTGGGATTCCGCCTTTATCGGGGTTTTGGCCTAAAATATCTTTAATTACTGCCAGTTTTGAATCTGGAAGTTATTGGAGCCTGGCCGCAATTATCTTTGCAAGTTTTATTACCTTGGTTGTAATCGCGAAACTTTGGGCTGAAGTTTTTTGGAAAGATGCACAGGAAATTCCTGTTAGACCAAAATTCAGGTATTTTCATGCAATTAAAAATATAAAGAGAGTTCAGATAATAGTACCTATAGTTTTTTTAAGTCTGGTATCCTTATATGTAGGTTTTGGAGCAGAACATATTCAAACGCTTTCAGCTAGAATTGCATCAGAATTAATGGATAATCAGCAATATATAGACGCAGTACTTAATACACAAACACCCGAATAATGAAGAGCAGGTTTGTATCTAATTTATTACTCACTTTTGTATGGGTAGCCCTAACCGGAGATTTTACTTTCCAGAACTACATCTTTGGCTTTGTGCTTAATTTTTTTATTCTGTGGGTGATAACAAGAGGGAATAGTGATGCCCGGTATTTTACTATTATTCCTAAATTGATAGCCTTCTTTTTCTTCTTCCTGTGGGAATTATTTAAAGCAAACCTACAGGTAGCTTACGAAGTTGTGACCCCAAAATATGGAATGAAACCGGGAATTGTAAAAGTACCGCTTACCATACAAAGCAACCTGGGGATTACATTTTTGGCGAATATGATCTCGCTTACTCCGGGAACCCTTAGCCTGGATGTCTCTAACGATAAAAAAGTGCTTTATGTACATGCTATGTATGTAACCGATAAAGAGGAATTTATCGATAGTATTAAAAACGGATTTGAAAAACGTATTTTGGAAATATTGAGATGACGCTAACAGATTATTTATATTATATTATTCTGCCAGTCCTGGCCTTTTCGGTACTACTAATAGTTTACCGATTTATTAAAGGTCCCAGTATTGCCGATAAAATTATTGCCCTGGATGTGCTTATCACTACCGGTATTGGAATTATTGGAGTTTACAGTATTATTCACGGAAGGTCTACATTTTTAGATACTGCAATGATCCTGGCTTTAATTGCTTTTTTAAGTACTGTGGCTTTCTCATATTACCTGGAAAAAAGAAACCGAAAGAAATGAGTTCAATAATTATAGTAATATTAATCACTTTAGGAACCTTGTTCGTACTGCTTTCTGCAATAGGACTTGTAAGAATGCCCGATACGTATATGAGGATTTCGGTAAATACCAAAGCGGCCACGCTTGGTGTTGGTCTTATTTTAGTGGGAACGGCCGTTTTCTTTAACGATCTTTCTACCACTTCCCGTGCACTTGTAATTATTCTTTTTGTATTTCTAACTGCCCCCGTAAGTGCACATTTAATTGGAAGGGCATCCTATTTTATGGGAGTAAAACTCTGGAAAGGCTCCGTTATGGACGATCTTAGAGGAAAATATCAGAGAAATTCTCACGTATTAAAAAGTGAAATTGACGATACTCCGCAAAATAACATAGATCACACAAGAAACGAAGATGATATTGTAAAGTAGTTTAGTATTCAGTATTATCATGTTTTCTTTTTCCCCTTATAAGTTTCTTTTCCAGCAACCCAAAAACTAGATTTATAACAACAATTGTTATACAAATTATAAGTAGCTCGGCATACATTTGTAAAGCAGCGAGCCCACCAGCGGCGGCACTACACCAAATAGTAGCAGCAGTAGTTAAACCCTTTACATTTTTCCCGTGCTGAAGAATGGTTCCAGCACCAATAAATCCAATACCGGTGACCACCTGGCCAATAACCCTGGTAATATCTACAAATTCTTCTCCCTGAAATTGTAGAGAAAGTAAAATAAAAACACAAGCACCCAGGGCCACAAGAGCATTAGTTTTTAAACCGGCGCTTTTGCCGGTAAACTCCCTTTCTATACCTATAAAAAGTCCGGCCACAGCTGCCAAACCAATACTAAGACTAAATTCTGCCAGTTCCATATTTTTTAGTTCGTTAAAGTTGTAATTTTGAACTATGCAATTACCTTTAAAATTAGCGAAAAGTTTAGAGAAGAGAAAGAACGAAAATGCTCTACGGTCTTTAAAGAAGAACGCTCAATTAATAGATTTTTCCTCAAACGATTATTTAGGATTGGCTTCTTCTGCAAAAATCTATAATCAGGCACATCAGATTTTAGAGCAGAATAATCTTTTAAGAAATGGAGCCACCGGTTCCAGGTTGCTTTCTGGGAATCATAAAATTTATGATTTAACCGAAAATTTCCTTGCCGAATTTCATAAAACTGAAGCAGCTTTAATTTTTAATTCCGGCTACGATGCTAATATTGGATTTTTCAGTTCAGTGCCTAAACGCGGAGATTTTATTATTTATGATGAACTTGTTCACGCTTCTATAAGAGATGGAATTTCAATGAGTAAAGCTAAAGCATATAAATTCCGCCATAATAATATTGAAGATCTCAAAACCAGGCTGAAAAAACTTTCACAACCTGAAAATTCAGAAATTTATATCGTAACCGAATCTGTTTTTTCAATGGATGGAGATGTGGCGCCGCTACAAGAATTAGCAACAATTTCAGAAGATTTTAAAGCCTTTTTGGTGGTAGATGAAGCCCACGCTACGGGTATTTTTGGTGAAAATGGAGAAGGTTTGGTTCAGGAAGAAGGAATTCAGGATAAAGTTTTCGCCCGGTTAAATACTTTTGGAAAAGCCCCGGGATGTCACGGCGCGGTTATTTTAGGAAGTAAAGGTTTAAAAAATTACCTGGTAAATTTTTCCCGAAGCCTAATTTATACAACGGCTTTGCCGCCTCATTCGGTTGCTACAATTCTTTCGGTTTACCAGGAATTCACAAACGGAATTTCAGAAATTCAGCAACTAAAAAATAATATTCATTTTTTCAGGAATCAAATTGAGGAATTAGAGGTTAAAGAACACTTTATTCCGAGTAATTCAGCAATTCAAAGTTGTATAATTCCGGGGAATGAAAAAGTGAAAAGCATAGCAGAAATTTTGAAACAAGAAGGTTTTGAAGTAAAACCCATTTTATCGCCCACGGTGCCAAAAGGCAGTGAACGCCTCCGGTTTTGTTTACATTCCTTTAATTCTGAAAATGAAATCAGGGAGGTTTTAAAAAAACTCGCTAAATTACTGCCATGAAGCCAGCGTGATGCTGAACCCAGAAATTGGCTGTAGTAGGATTAGGTAAGCCAGTGATTAATCTCCGGTTTGGGATAAAATATATAAACATATGAGCACTTTTGTAAACATAGCCAGGTTTCAGTATTCTTCTGAAGCTCAAATTGTAAAAGGGAAATTACAATCTGAAGGTCTAGAGGTATTCCTGGCAGACCAGGTTCTTATTGATACCGATCCTTTGGTAAGCCAGGCAATTGGCGGTATAAAATTATACGTGTATGCTGACGATGAGGAACGAGCCCGGGCGATTTTAAGTGAAATTCACGATTATTCCCTTGATGACAAAGGTGAAAGAGTAGTTTGTCCCAACTGTGACAGCACTCGCGTAAAAGTTTACACGCATATTAAAGATGTGCGTTCTTTCTTTGCTTTTTTGTTTTCATTTCTCACCTTCGCCCTGCCAATTCACTACAAATACGATTATCATTGTGAAAATTGTGAAGAGAAATTTACTTTAAAATGACCAGCATTGAAGAATTTATAAATAAATGAAACATACTTATTTTGTTACCGGTATTGGAACCGAAGTTGGAAAAACAGTAGCTTCAGCAATCTTAACAGAAGCCTTAGAAGCCGATTATTGGAAACCTATCCAGGCCGGCGATCTTGATAATTCTGATAGCCATAAAGTAGAAAGACTAATTTCTAACGATAAAACTGTTTTTCATAAAAATCGCTTTGCGCTAAAAACACCCATTAGTCCGCATGCAGCGGCTGAAATTGATCAAGTAAAAATTACTTCAAAAAAAATAAAACGTCCAAAGGGCGAAAATAGTTTGGTTATTGAAGGCGCCGGAGGTTTATTAGTCCCAATTAGCGATAAAGAAACTATAGCCGATTTAATGCAGCCGGAAGATCGCATTATCCTGGTTTCTCGTCATTATCTTGGAAGTATCAATCATACTTTATTAACTATAGAAGCTTTAGAATCTCGCGACTTAAATTGCTTCGGAATAATTTTTTCGGGCGAAGAAAATAAATCTACTGAATCGATAATTGAGAAAATGGGCGGTATAAAGGTTCTGGGAAGAATAGAACAGGAACCTTACTTTGATCAAAATGTGATTAAAGAATACGCTGAATTATTTAGAGAAAAATTGAAATAAATTAAACCTCATAGGTTTTTAAAATCTGTGAGGTTTTACTATTATAACATGTCAGATTTTAAAAAAGATAAAGATTCCCTTCCCCTCCCTTTTGGGGAGGGGACCGAGGGGAGGGGCTTGAACTTAGTTACCCGAGATCAAAAACACCTTTGGCACCCTTTAACCCAGCATAAAATTTCTCCGGAAGCTTTGCCGATTGTAAAAGCAAAAGGCAGTATTCTTTACGCCGAAGATGGCAGTGAATATATAGACGGCATTGCTTCCTGGTACACGGCAATGTATGGGCATTGCAATGAATATATCACCGGAAAAGTTGCGGCCCAGATGCAAAACCTGGATCAGGTAGTGTTTAGTGGATTTACTCACGAACCTGCGGTAAAACTTTCTGAAGAACTAATAAAGATTTTACCGGGAAATCAGCAGAAACTGTTTTTTAACGATAATGGTTCCACGGCTACTGAGATCGGGATAAAAATGGCTTTACAGTATCATCACAACCAGTGCAATAATCGTAATGTGATGTTAGCTTTTGACGAAGGTTTTCACGGCGATACTTTCGGCGCGATGTCGGTTTCGGGGCTTTCAGTTTATAATGGCGCTTTTGAAGAACATTTTATTGAAGTTTTACGAATCCCGGTTCCGTTAGGAGAAAATAATGAAGAAGTTATTTCGAGGTTGAAAGAACTAATTTCCGAAAATAATATTGCAGGATTTATATATGAGCCCTTAGTGCAGGGTGCGGCGGCAATGAAAATGCACGATGCTACTGGCTTGAATGAAATTCTAAAGGTTTGCAAAGAAAATGACATTATTTGCGTGGCCGATGAAGTAATGACCGGATTTGGGAAAACCGGGAAATATTTTGCTTCAGATTATATGGAAAACAAACCAGATGTGATGTGCCTTTCTAAAGCCTTAACTGCCGGTTTGTTACCTATGGGTTTAACTACCTGTTCGCAAAAAATTTACGATGCCTTTTATGACGAAGATATATCTAAAGGACTATTTCACGGGCATACCTATTCTGCGAATCCACCGGCTTGTGTTGCGGCCATTGCCGGAATAGAATTATTGGTTTCCGAGGGAATTCAGCAGAAAATACGGGCGGTAATAAAATCTCACCAGGCTTTTGATGAAAAGATAAAAGATCATCCAAAAGTTACCAATCGCCGGCAGTTGGGCGTTATTTATGCTTTTGATCTTAATGTGAAAATGGAGCGCTACGGTAATCTTAGAAATCAGCTTTTTAAACATTTTATGGATAATGGCGTATTTCTAAGACCGCTTGGAAATACTATTTATATTTTGGCGCCGTTTACAATTACTCAATTAGAATTGGATAAAATCTATTCTGTTATCGAAGATCTTCTGGAAAAGTTTTAGAAATAAACTTTTATAAGTGTCTTAAAAGCAAAGCTTTAATTGTTTACATTAGAATTAAAATTTTGCGATTATGATGCATCCAGATACAGAGCTGCGCTTTATAAATGAGCAGGTGGGATATGGCGTGGTGGCTACCAAAAAAATTCCAGAGGGCACCATTACCTGGGTTCAGGACGATTTAGATCACGTTTTTTATAATTCCCAGGTAGAAAAATTGCATCCTAAAAGTGCGAAAATGCTCGAAAAATATGCTTTTCGCAATCGGTTTGGCGATTTGGTGCTTTGCTGGGATTTGGCGAAATATGTAAACCATAGTTTTAATTCTAACTGCTTTTCTACAGCCTACGGATTTGAAATTGCGGTTAGAGATATTCAAGTTGGCGAAGAGCTAACCGACGATTATGGATATCTCAATCTAGATGAAGCTTTTGAAGCTCACCCAGAGAACAGTTCCAGAACAAAAGTTTATCCCGATGATTTGATGAATTATCACCAGGAGTGGGACGGGATTTTGCAAAAATCTATTCAGAAATTCGAAAAAGTTTATCAACCACTTATAGATCTTGTTTCTGAAGGAATTCAATTAGAATTGCAAAAGATCCTATTAGGTGAAAAAGAAATGGATTCTATTTTAAATCTTTATTACCAGCGTTAAACTTGTTTATCCCACTATCCTTCCTGCGAGGTTTTTTTATACCTCGTAGGTTTGAAAAATAATAATATACCTACAAGGTTGTTCAAACCTTGCAGGATTTCTGATTCATTATCTTCATTTCTTTTTTATTGAAAATATTTAGCGGTTGATTCAGCAGACCGTATTTTTGCGGAAAAATTAATCGCTTTTGAAATCACCGGTATTTATATCTTCACTTGGTTCTGTTTCTGCGCTTGGTCAATCTCCTGCGGAAATATGGAAAAATTATAAAAATCCGAAACATTTTATTTCCAAACATCAGTTTGATGAAATCGAAGCTTTTGCGGCTTTTTTGCCAGTGGAAGTTCGGGCTGCTATAGAGTCACTGCGCGAGGAAAACACCAATTATAGAAAATTGGATGATTCGGTTTTATTTGCAATTTTTTCAGCCAGAAAAGCTATAAATGAAGCTGGCTGGAAAAGCGAAAAAAATATCGGAATCAATATTGGTAGCTCCCGTGGCGCTACCGGGTTATTTGAAAAATACCATAAAGAATTTATAGAAACGGGGAAAGCCGCTACACAGGCTTCGCCTTCTACCACTTTAGGGAATATTTCTTCCTGGGTTTCGCAAGATCTTCAAACAGAAGGACCGGAATTTTCTCATAGTGTAACCTGCTCCACCGGATTACACGCTGTGGTAAATGCGATTGCCTGGATGCAGGCCGGCTTTGCCGATAAATTTCTCGCCGGTGGAAGTGAAGCCGCATTAACGCCTTTTACAATCGCCCAGATGAAAGCTATGAAAATCTATGCTTCAGAAAATCTTGATTTTCCGTGTCGCGCTTTGGATATGGATAAAAAAAGAAATTCAATGATTTTAGGTGAAGCTTCTGGGATATTGGCGCTTCAGAAGGAAGATTCAGAAAAAGTAATTGCTAAAATTACGGGAATTGGCTATGCTACTGAAACTTTAAAACACAGTGTTTCAATTTCGGAAAAAGGGGAATCTTTGCAGAAAGCGATGAGAATGGCAATTGGAGAGAAAGAGCTTTCAGAAATTGACGCGGTAGTGATGCACGCGCCCGGAACCCTAAAAGGAGATCTTTCTGAAGTAAACGCAATAAAAACACTTTTTGGTAAAAATGCTCCCGCAATGACTAGTAATAAATGGAAACTGGGACATACGTTTGCAGCTTCGGGAATTTTAAATTTAGAACTGGCGATTTTAATGCTTCAGCATCAGGAATTTATTGAGGTTCCTTTTTCAGAAATCAGTAGATCGCCTTCAAAATTTGAAAATATACTGGTAAATGCTGTAGGCTTTGGCGGGAACGCAGTTTCTGTATTAATAAGTCGGAAATCATAACTTTAAAGAAAGCTTTGAAAACTTTCTTCGCTGAAGGCTTATTAAAGCGCAGTTTTATTTATTTTTGATTTCAAATCTATTTTTTATGGCCACAAGACATAACTGGACAAAAGAAGAAATTCTCGAGATATATAATAAACCTTTAATGGAGTTGCTTTACGAAGCGGCCACTGTGCATAGGAAAAATCACGATCCTAACACCGTTCAGGTTTCAACTTTACTTTCTATTAAAACCGGCGGTTGCCCTGAAGATTGCGGCTATTGCCCACAGGCAGCAAGATATCATACTAATGTTGAAGGAAACGACCTTATGAGCGTGAACCAAGTGAAAGCCCAGGCGCTACGTGCTAAAGAGTCGGGAAGTTCGCGGGTTTGTATGGGTGCAGCCTGGAGAAACGTAAAAGACGGTAAAGAGTTCGATTCGGTTTTAGAAATGGTGAGAACCATTAATAAACTTGATATGGAAGTATGTTGCACCCTGGGAATGATTACCGAAAACCAGGCGCAGCGACTTGCAGAAGCAGGTTTGTATGCTTATAACCATAATTTAGATTCATCAGAAGAATATTATAAAGAGGTAATTTCTACCCGCGGTTACCAGGATAGACTGGATACCATCGGTAACGTGAGAAAAACCAATGTTACGGTTTGTAGCGGCGGAATTATAGGAATGGGAGAAAGTGTAGATGACAGAGCAGGAATGCTTGTAGCTTTATCTACATTAAGTCCGCAGCCGGAATCTGTACCAATTAATGCTTTGGTGCCTGTTGAAGGAACGCCGATGGAAGAGCAGGAGCCGGTTTCTATCTGGGAAATGGTAAGAATGGTCGCAACCGCCAGAATTGTAATGCCTGAAACCCAGGTAAGACTTTCTGCCGGAAGAACTCAAATGAGTAGAGAAGGGCAGGCGATGTGTTTCTTTGCCGGTGCAAACTCGATCTTTGCCGGGGATAAACTACTTACTACACCAAATCCTGATGTAAATGAGGATATGGAATTATTTAGATCTTTAGGTTTGAATCCGCAAAAAGCATTTGAGAAAAAGGAGCAGCCTAAAAGTGTTTCAGCTGAAGAATCTCAATATCAGAATTTAGGTGAAAAACCAAAATGGTCTAGACCTGGGCATAAGATTGAGCGTAATTTAGAAGCGCAACAAAAATCGAAAGCCAAGGCTTAAAAAAGAATTCGATTTGAAATTGAATCTGCAAGACATACCGCGGGTTAAAAAGCTTTCAAAAGAAGAATTTTTGAAGGACTATTTTATACCCGAAAAACCGGTTGTTTTTGAAGAGCTTTCTGCCGACTGGCCAGCCACAAAAAAATGGGATTTTGATTATTTTAGGGAAAAAGCCGGGGATGTTGTAGTGCCGCTTTATGATGGGAAACCGGCAAAAGGAAGACAAAATTCTCACGGCCCGGCAAAGAAAATTCCTATGCGGGAATACATAGATATTCTTGAAAAAGGACCTACAGACCTCAGGATGTTTTTCTTTAACCTACTGCAAAATTGTCCGGAGTTAATAGATGATTTTAAGTATCCCAATCTTGGTGTAAAATTCTTTAAAAAGTTACCAGTTTTATTTGTTGGGGGTGAGGGCAGTAGTGTGGTGATGCATTATGATATGGATCTTGCTAATAATTTTCATTTCAATTTTGTAGGCGAAAAAAGAGTGATTCTTTATCCGCCTTCAGAAACTAAATTTTTGTATCATGTACCACACTCCATAGTGAGTATGGAGATAATAAATATGGCTAATCCAGATTTTGAGAAATATCCGGCACTGGCCAAAGCAAAAGGTTTTGAAACAACCCTAAAGCACGGGGAGGCTTTATATATTCCCAGTAAATGGTGGCATTTTATAAAGTATGAGACTGCCAGCTTATCAATGACGTTAAGGTCTTTGCCGCAAAAACCGGGGCGAATTGCCGAAGTACTCAAAAATTTGATTATTACCCGAAATTACGATAATTTAATGCGTAAGATTAAGGGCCAGGATTGGATAGATTATAAGAATAGAAAAGCGATTGAAAATACGCACAGAAGTGCTGGAATTGAATGATGGAGAAAGAAGAAAGCTTACATTTAGAACCCATACCAAGGCTTAAGACTATTTCTAAAAAGGAATTTTTAGAAAATTATGTACGGCCACAAAAACCTGTGGTTATAGAACATTTGGTAGACGATTGGCCGGCTACCCAAAAATGGAATTTAGATTATATTAGCGAGGTTGCTGGTGAAAAAGTGGTTCCGCTTTACGACGATCGTCCTATAACGTCTGAGCAAAAATTTAACGAGCCACATACCGAAATGAAAATGGCAGATTATATAGAGCTGCTAAAATCAAAACCTACAAATTACCGTATTTTTCTTTATCATTTATTAAAGGAGGTGCCGGTTTTACACAAAGATTTCAGGTTTCCAGATCTGGGGCTTAGATTTATAAAACAGTTGCCAACTTTATTTTTTGGAGGAGAGAATTCTAAAGTCTTTATGCATTACGATATTGATTTTGCTAATATCCTTCATTTTCATTTCCACGGAAAAAAACGTTGTATAATTTATCCACCTTCCCAGACCAAATATCTATATAAAGTGCCTCACGCTCTTATTTCCCGTGAAGATATTGATTTTAATAATCCCGATTTTGAAAAATTCCCGGTATTAAAAAAGGCGAAAGGTTATGTAACCGAATTAAAACATGGGGAAGCATTATATATGCCTGAAGGCTACTGGCACCAAATGACCTACTTAACTCCAGGTTTTTCTATGAGTTTAAGGGCTACGCCAAGAACGCTTACCAATTTTTCTAAAGCCGTTTATAACCTGGTGGTGATGCGTAATTTTGATAACTATATGCGTAAGCTAAAAGGCCAAAAGTGGATAGATTATAAAAATGTACAGGCAGTTGAGCGCACGCATAAGAAGAATAAGGTTTAAGTAAGTTGAGACCTCACAGGTTTTCAACACCAGTGAGGTCTATAAGAACTATTCTAAGTGCTCATTTACCACTTCATAGGCCAAATTACTTTCGTAGCCTTTTCGAAGCAGGAAATCGGCTAATTTGCGCTTCTTTTTAAATTTATCGGGTTCTTTAAGTAGTTTTAATTTCTTTTCGGCCACTTCGTAAATCGTAGCGATATATTTCTGCTCATCTATTTCGGTAAGTGCTATTTTAATTATTGGGGCAGAAATTTCCCTGAACTTCAATTCTTGTTTGATCTTTATTTTTCCCCATTTTTTTATCCTGAATTTCCCTCGCACAAAACTTCTGGCGAATCTTTCTTCATTTAAGAAGTTTTCCTGCATTAATTCCATAATGATCTGCTCCTGTGCGGCGGGAATCATATTCATTTCTCTCAGTTTTTCTTCTACTTCTTTATGGCAACGGTCTCGGTATGCGCAGAACTGCATCAGTTTTATAGTTGCTTCTTTTACGGTATAAAATTGTTGAGATTCTTTCAAGAGTTAAAAATTCGGGAATTAAGATTCAAAATTAAAACTTTTTCAGGTAGGAAATATCAAAATGTAAATTTCAGGATTGGGCATAAAAAAACGCCTTCCGAATTAACGAAAGGCGTTTTTTTTAAAGGATTTCATTTCCTTCTTTATCGTGAAAATGATATTCCATATACGTGTAAGCGTCTCTTGGTAAAATTTTCACCCATCGCTTATGGTCTAAAAACCATTGCGAGCGGGGAGATGGAAAGCCTTTTGTTAAAAAGGCTGCAATAAATGGATGCGCACTCAAAGTGATCTTTTTATGATCTTTCTTAATGAGTTTTTCCAGGTCAGTTTTTATTTTGTTTATTAAAAGTATTGGTGCTTCAATTTCACCAGTTCCGTTAGGGTTTTCCTCGCGGGTTTTAATATTCATTTCCGGCCTTACGCGTTGTCTTGTAATTTGTATCAACCCGAATTTACTCGGTGGCAAAATTTTATGTTTTGCACGGTCGTCACTCATTTCGTTCCTAAGGTGATCAAACAGGGTTTTGCGGTTTTCGGCTTTTCCCATGTCTATGAAGTCTACCACGATTATGCCACCCATATCACGCAATCTTAATTGCCGGGCTATTTCTGTGGCGCTAATCATGTTCACCTCTAATGCAGTATCTTCCTGGTTTCTGGATTTGTTAGAACGGTTACCACTATTTACGTCTATAACGTGCATAGCTTCTGTGTGTTCTATTACCAGGTAGGCGCCTTTGCTCATAGAGACGGTGCGCCCAAATGAAGTTTTTATTTGTCTTTCGATACCGTATTTTTCAAAAATTGGAACATTAGATTGATATAACTTAACAATCGATTCTTTACTTGGGGCGATTTCGCCCACATAGTCTTTAATTTGTGTGTAAAGCGTCTCGTCGTCTACAGTAATAGAAGTAAAAGAGTCATTAAAAATGTCTCTTAACAGGGAAGATGCCCTGTTTAATTCTCCCAGTACTTTAGAGGGATGATGTGGCTTATACATCTTTTTGCACATTCCTGTCCAGCGATCCATCAAATTTTGAAGGTCCCTATCCAGTTCTGCTACTTTTTTGCCTTCGGCTACGGTTCTTACAATTATTCCAAAACCTTTGGGTTTAATGCTTTTTACCAATCTTTTTAACCGGTCTTTTTCTTCTTTACTTTCAATTTTTTGTGAAACTGAAATACGATTAGAAAATGGGACCAGTACAATATAACGACCCGCAATAGAAAGCTCTGAGCTTATTCTGGGGCCTTTGGTAGAAATAGGTTCTTTTACAACCTGAACCAGTAGCGACTGATTTGACTTTAAGACGTCTGTAATAACGCCGTCTTTGTCAATATCCTTTTCGAATGTAAAATTCTTTAAGGAATAATCTTTTAATTTACCTGTGCTTACACGTTTTATGAACTTAAGCATGGAAGATACCTGGGGACCAAGATCGTGATAGTGTAAAAATCCATCTTTCTCGTAACCAACATTTACAAATGCGGCATTTAACCCTGGTACAGCTTTTCTAATTTTGGCAATAAAAATATCACCAACATTAAATTTGTTGCTGTCTTCTTCCTTGTTGAGTTCAATAAGTTTTCCATCTTTTTGTAAGGCAAAATCTACAGCAGAGGTTCCGGACCGTATAATTAATTCTTTGTCCACTCTATTAGATTTTTGTCCCGAATAAGTCGGGATGGATTAAACATTATTTTATCACAGGTTTTTTAATCCTGAAGAAACCCTAAAACTCGTTAGGTAATAAGCAGGGTTTCAATTTCAATGAACGTTTTAAACAAAAAAAGTAGTATGAAAACTACTTTTTCTTGTGGCGGTTAGCTCTGTTTCTTTTTTTACGCTTGTGCGTAGCTACCTTATGTCTTTTTCTTTTTTTACCACTTGGCATAGTGTTACTTTTTAATTAATAATTTATTTTATAAAGAAACTGGGCTTCAGTTTCAAATTACTTAACTTCAACGTTAGTTTTAACTCCTTCAACAAAAATCTTGGCAGGTTTAAAAGCCGGGATGTTGTGGGCGGGAATCTTAATAGTAGTGTTTTTAGAGATATTTCTTCCGGTTTTTTCGGCTCTTGTTTTTACAACAAAGCTTCCAAAGCCTCTTAAATATACGTTGTCTCCACTTTCTAATGAAGTTTTAACCTCATCCATGAAGGTTTCAATAGTAGCCTGAACATCACCTTTTTCCATTCCTAATTTTTCTGAGATGTTCGCTACAATATCTGCTTTCGTCATTTTCGTGCTATTTAATATTATAAATTGGGATTTCTGTTTTTTCAAGGGCGCAAATATAAGAATTAAATCTACAATATTTCAAGCCTAATTCATTAAATAATAACGGAATAAACTTTTAATATTGCACCAAGTCTATTTTATATATGGTATTTTCTAAAGTGTTGATTGATTGGTATTTAAAAAACAAGCGCGAATTGCCCTGGCGCAAAACTAGCGATCCGTATCATATTTGGCTCAGTGAAATTATGTTACAACAAACGCGAATAGAGCAGGGTTTACCATATTATAAGCGTTTTAAAAGCGCGTTTCCCAGTGTTTTGGATCTTGCTGCAGCGCCGCAAGAAAAAGTACTGAAACTCTGGCAAGGTTTGGGATATTATTCCCGGGCAAGGAATCTTCACGAAACCGCTAAATATGTTGCTGAAGAACTAAATGGTGTGTTTCCCGATTCTTATAAAGATCTCAAAAAACTAAAGGGTGTAGGTGACTATACCGCCGCTGCCATTGCTTCAATTTGTTATAATGAACCGGTTGCGGTGGTAGATGGCAATGTTTACAGGGTTTTAGCTCGTTTTTTTGATATTGAAACTCCTATAAATTCCTCGGCAGGAATTAAGGAATTTAAAGCCCTGGCTTCTGAATTGTTAGATGAAAAAAATCCTTCCAGTTTTAACCAGGCTTTAATGGAATTCGGGGCGCTTCAATGTAAACCAAGAAACCCGCTTTGTGAAACATGTCCTTTAATTTCGGGTTGTTTGGCGGTGCAGAAAAATAAAATTCAGGAATTACCGGTTAAACTGAAAAAAGCCAAAGTAAAGAAGCGCTACTTTAATTATTTAGTAGTTTTTTCTGAAGAAAATAAAACGCTACTTCAGCAAAGAACAGGAAAGGGAATTTGGAATGGTTTGTATGAATTTCCTTTAATAGAAACTGAAGAACCGGTAAGCGAAGGCGATTTTCCTTCCGAGGAAAGTATTCAAGACATTCTTGGGGAACAAAAATTATCACTAGAACTTCACAACAAAAAACCGGTGGTTCATAAACTTTCCCATCAACATATTTATACTCATTTTTGGTGGGTTAAGGCTGAAAAAGTTGGGAAAGAGGGAATTCCTGTAAAAAATGTAAAAGATTATCCGGTGCCGGTTTTAATTGCTAATTTCCTTGAAGAAACGGCACTGGAAACCTATTCCTTATAAATTGTTTAAAGTTTTATAGAGTTTAGCTTTATTTAGCAATAAATTTTTCAGTATTTTAGGGTGTAAATTAATAGCCTTTTTGGGCTCAAAAAATAATTAATAGAGATGACAGGTACATTAAACAAAGTAATGCTAATTGGGCATACGGGGGACGACGTGAAAATGCATTATTTTGAAGGCGGTGGCGCTATAGGGCGATTTCCGCTGGCTACCAACGAGACTTATACCAACCGCACAACCAACGAGCGCGTTACTAGTACCGAATGGCACAACATTGTGGTGCGTAATAAAGCAGCCGAAATTTGTGAGAAATACCTTAAAAAAGGCGATAAAGTTTTTATTGAAGGTAGAATTAAAACCCGTAAATGGCAGGACGACCAGGGAAATGACCGTTACACTACCGAAATACAGTGTACAGAATTTACCTTTTTAACTCCAAAGGGAGAGAGCGAAGGAGGCGGAAATATGCAACAGCAAAATTCCCCGTCTCAAAATCAACAAAACACGCCTAAAAATGATAATTTTGCCAATCAATCTATGGCGAAAGAAGAAGAGGAAGACGATTTGCCTTTTTAAGTTTAATTAAAACCCTGTCATTTGGATTCAGAACCTCCCAGTTTACTTTTGTTTTGGGCCACTTTTGATTTTACGCAGCTAATTAGCTATGTAGTTTTATTGCTGCTTTTACTTTGTTCTGCCTTAATTTCTGGTGCCGAAGTTGCTTTCTTTTCCTTAACACCCGCCGATGTAATTACCGAAGACGGGAAGCGCAGCAAATCTCAACAAATTGTGGTTAATCTTTTAGATAAACCCAAAAAGTTGCTGGCTACTATCCTGGTTGCCAATAATTTTATAAATATAGCCATTGTATTGTTGTTTGATAGTATTGCAGACAGGCTTTTTGGCGAGATGAATACAGTACTTTACGGCATTAATTTCAAGTTTCTAATTGAGGTTGGAGTAATAACTTTTATTATTCTCCTCTTTGGTGAAATTCTGCCTAAAGTTTATGCAAGTAGAAATAACGTGTTGTTTTCAAATTTTATGGCGCGCCCCTTAAGTTTTCTTGATACTATTTTCACCCCTTTAAGCGGGCCAA
The DNA here is from genome assembly GCF_002311535.1 of Salegentibacter sp. UBA1130. Taxonomy (NCBI): domain Bacteria; kingdom Pseudomonadati; phylum Bacteroidota; class Flavobacteriia; order Flavobacteriales; family Flavobacteriaceae; genus Salegentibacter; species Salegentibacter sp. UBA1130. The sequence continues at coordinate 99,042 of NZ_DCAP01000027.1, forward strand.
TGCGCGCGGTAACTATTTTTATGCATAGCCGTCTCGGCAAGCAACGATCTTTTATAAGTATAGATCAATTATCGCAGGCTCTGGAGCTTACCAGTGAAGAAGATACCACGCAGGAAGAACAAAAAATCCTGCAGGGAATTGTGTCTTTTGGAAATACCGATACCAAACAGGTGATGCGCCCCCGGATGGATATTTTTGCCTTAAATGAAAGCCAGACTTATAAAGAAATTATCCCCGAAATTATAGACAGGGGTTATTCCAGGATTCCGGTTTATCGCGAGAATATAGATAATGTAATAGGTATTTTATACGTAAAAGATTTATTGCCCTATATTGATAAAAATTCTTTTGAATGGACCAGTTTGTTGCGCGAGCCTTATTTTGTTCCCGAAAATAAAAAGCTGGACGATTTGCTGAACGATTTTAAAACCAAAAAGAATCATTTGGCGATCGTAGTAGACGAATATGGAGGTACCAGCGGACTTATCTCTTTGGAAGATATTATTGAAGAGATAGTTGGTGATATTAGCGATGAATTCGATGACGAAGATTTGGTCTATTCCAAACTTGATGAAAACACCTATGTTTTTGAAGGTAAAACGCCGCTGAAAGATTTCTATAGAATTATAAAAATTGAAGATCCTGTGGCTTTTGAAGAGCGGAAAGGCGAGGCAGATACCCTGGCGGGCTTTTTACTGGAAATTTCAGGTGGTTTTCCGAAGAAAAATGATGTAATTTATTTTCTTAATTATAGCTTTACGGTAGAAGTTTTAGACAATAAACGCCTTAAACAAATTAAAGTGAATATTTCTCCGGTTAGTTGAAGATAAAGTGTGGTATGAAGAGTTTTTTGATAATTGTTTTGGTTTTAACTTTTATTAGCTGCGGGGAAGAAGACACTACACCCAAGCCTCGTGCATTTCTTGCGCTTAATTATCCTGAAGCTAAATACGAAACCGCAAACCTTAATTGTCCCTATAATTTTGAAATTAATACCCTGGCAGAAATTAAGGCTTCCAGAAATAATATTCCGTGTTGGATAGATTTGGAATATAAAGATTTAAACGGAACCATTTTTATCACTTACCAGCAAATTAATAATAACCTGGATTCGCTGCTGGCAGATGCGCAAAAGTTACCGCTACAACATACTATAAAAGCTGATGCTATTGAAGGTGATGTATATACTAATGAGATTCAGGAGGTTTACGGGATGTTCTATGAAGTTTCAGGCGATGCGGCTTCCCAGGCACAATTTTACCTTACCGATAGTGTGGATCATTTTGTAACCGCTTCCGCTTACTTTAGAACAAGGCCAAATTACGACTCTATTATTCCCGCTGCAGATTATCTTAAAAAAGATATGAAGCATATGATTGAAACTTTTCGCTGGGAAGAGTAATCACTGCGCAACAGGCAGGTTAAAAAAATCTACGAAAATTAATCCCTTCTTTTCTTTTCAACTCTAAAGGAATAACGATTTTTGCAGCTTAAAATCGAGAATGTATGCCATTAGAGAAATTAAAATGGGTCTACCTCATTATGTTATCTATTGTTTGGGGAAGTTCCTTTATTCTTATAAAAAAAGGGCTGGTAGGATTATCGGCTATAGAAGTTGGATCCTTCCGAATAATATTTGCCGCTGTTTTTCTAATTCTTATTGGTTTTAAATCTATAATGAAGATTAAAAAAAGCCAGTGGAAATGGATACTACTGGTGGGGTTCCTGGGAAATTTCTTTCCGGTTTATCTCTTTTCTTTCGCTGAAACTGAAATTGACAGCGCAGTAGCTTCTATCCTGAATGCTACAACACCTTTAATGACGCTTATTTTTGGCGCAGTGTTTTTTAAAGCGGTATTTAATCAAAATAAAATAATTGGGGTGGCTATTGGTCTCCTGGGTACTGCCGGACTTATTTTAAGCGGTGCCAGTATTAACCCAGACCAGAATTACCTTTATTCGCTTTTAGTTATAATAGCGGCTTCCTGTTACGCAATGAATGTAAATATTCTTAAAACCCATATGAGCGGTATTAGTCCGTTGGGTATTGCGACGGGTAGTTTTACCGTCCTGCTAATTCCAACACTGATAATTTTATATTTCTCAGGATTTTTTGAAAAAGACCTTTCCAATATCGTGCTTCAGGAATCTATAGGGTATGTTGCTATTTTAGGAATAATTGGGACGGGTGTAGCCATGATAATTTTTAATAAGCTGGTACAGATCTCAGACCCGGTTTTTACTACTTCTGTAACCTATACTATTCCAGTAGTAGCCTTAGGTTGGGGAATTTTAGATGGTGAGGTTTTTAGTACCTGGCAGTTAATTTCAGCTTTTGTGATCTTAATAGGGGTATTTATTGTAAACCGATCTAAAAAAGTGTTTTCTAAGTATAGAAAACAGGCTACCTGATCTAAACCTGAACAGTTTTTTGTGCTTTCTTCTGCTTGTTTTTGTAATAGTAAAAGGAAACTAAATAATAGACATGGAAGATCAATAAAACCTCAAAGGCAGACATAAATTCACGATGCTCAACCGATTTAAATAACTCCATAAAAGTTTCGAAAAGAAAGAAGATGTTAGCGAAAATTATTGCCGGGATCAGACATTTTAACCTAAGTTGATTAAAAGATTTTTTCTCATTTTTTTCTTTTGAAAATGAGAAAAATGCCAGCGCTAACAGGAACAAGTATTTCCCAAGCGGTAACAATATGTTGGGGTCTAGGTTTTCATTAAAACTAATTATCGCAGAAATTAATGCTAAGCCGGCAATTACAAAAGAGATAATCTTAAAATAAGATGGTAAAAGATGTTTGTTGGTTTCAAATTCCATAAAATATAGATTTGGTTTTAAAATAAAAGAACCGACCATTGCTGGCCGGTTCTCTCTAACATTAATAAAAAATCACTATTCTTCAAAATCTTCAGCTGAAACACCTTCGTTAACAAGGATCTCAGTAACATCAAATTCAAATGTTTGTGGGCCTGCAGCCTGAGTCATTTTAAAAGGAAATTTAACTCCTTCAACTTCCTGATAATCGCTGTACCCTGTAGGGATAGACATTGTTTGCCCAGCCTGAGATACAGTTTGTACAGTTTGCATTTTTAAGCCACTATCTACGTTGTAGTAAGCTTTGTAATTGTCGCTAAGTGCAACAACATAAGCATCTACACCTTCAACAGTTTCAATTCCTTCTAAAGTTGCGTCACCCACCTTTAATTCCGGAAATGGATTAGCATCTATTTTAGCAGTTTTAATTTGGTCTTCGTTGTAAGGGATCTTTTGACCTTGCGCCATTACAAATCCAGCTTCACCATCAAAAATCTGTTTGCTCATAACGTTACCGCCAACAGAAACTTCCTGGTTTAATTTACCATCCATAGTTCTTTTCATGGTTAGGTTTAGCGCCATTCCCTGTACGCTAGCTTCAGCTTTCATAACTACACTTTCTACTTCTTCAACAGCATCACGTCCGCCAACAGCTTCAATATAATTTTCGTAAACTTTTTCTACGGTTACTGAAGCGTCAACTTTTTTAGCTTGTGGTTTTTCAACTTCCTCACCAAGTTTGTTGTAATATTTAACCGGAATTGTTTTTCCGTTAAATTCAACTTTTTCAAGGTTTTCAGCAATTTCTGAAGCTTTACCTGCAACTACAATTCTCATATTATCGGTTTGATAATATTTGTTAGCTACACGTTGAATATCATCTGCAGTAACTGCATTTATTTTCTCAAGAAAAGTTTCATAAAAATCATCTGAAAGATCGTTTGTCTTGATGTTAAGCGCGTAATTAGCGATGGTAGACGGTTGTTCTAATCTTAATACGAAATCACCGGCGAATTTGCTTTTAGCGTTTTCCAACATTTCAGCATCTACAGGCTCGGTTCTAATTCTTTTAATCTCTTTTAAAGATTCTACAATAGCGCTATCGGTTACCGCGTTTCTAACGCTTGCCTGTGCAACAAATCTTGAAGCATACTTGTCTGCACCTGTGCTTGTTCTGGCTCCGTAAGTATAACCTTTGTCTTCACGAAGGTTCATATTTAAGTAACTTCCAAAACTACCACCAAGAATTTGGTTTGCTACCAATACAGGGAAGTAATCTTCATCTGCCATTTTTAAATCTATGGTATTTTGAAGTCTTAACTCACTCTGTACCGCGTTTGGCATATCAACCAAGTTGATTTGTGTTTCATTCACGTTAGCTACTTTAGGTAAGTCTTGCTCTTTTGGAGCACCGGCTTTCCAGTCTCCAAAATTTTTCTTGGCAAGTTTTTTTACTTCAGAAGTCTTTACATCACCAACTATAACAAGGTAAGCATTGGCAGGTTTGAAGTAATTATTGTAAAAACCTTTTACGTCTTCGAGAGAAACTTTTTCAGTGTTTTCTACCGTGGCAAACTCACCGTAAGGGTGGTTAGCTCCATAGGCTAAAGCAGCACTTACACGGCTGGCGATAGAACCTACATCTTTATTAATAGATTTTAAGCTTTCAATTTGTTTGTTCTTTTCAGCTTCAAATTCTTCCGGGGTGAATTTTGGTTTTAAAGCTCCTTCAGCCATAAGTTCCATAACTCTTGGGAAAAACTTAGAAAGCGAACTAGCATAAACGCTTTCTGATCCAAAATTAACATTGGCTCCTAAAAAGTCTATTTCTTCGTTAAAATCGTCTTTAGACATATTCTCGGTTCCCGTACCCAGTAAAGAAGAAACCAAAGCAGCAGTAGCAGGTTTTTCTTCGGCGTGAGGTTTATTGTCTATAATTAAGGACGCAGAAACTCTTGGAAGTTTGTGGTTTTCTACTACCAAAACTTTTAATCCGTTATCTAATGTAAATTCATCTGGCTGCCCAAGGTTAATCTTTGGGGCCGGTCCCGGTTCCGGTTGTTTAGAACGGTCTACCTGCGCAATTGCCGCTGTGGTCAAAAAGCAAGCTATAAATAATGTGAGTATATTAAATTTCATTCTATATTTTTTTAATGTTATTCCTTTTCGCTTTCTGGAAGGTAATCTAACTCTAAACGTTGGTTTTCGTTAAGATATTCGTTAGCTACTCTTTTAATATCTTCTCTGGTGATGTCTCTGTAGATTTCAATCTCTTCGTTAATAAGATCTGTATCCCCATAAAGTACATTGTACGTTGCCAATGAAGAAGCGATTCCCTGGATGCTACTGTTAGAATTTACAAAACGGTTCTCAAATTTATTTTGAAGTTTTTGATATTCTTTTTCTGAAATCAATTCGTTTTGAAGTTTATCGATTTCTTCATCCATAGAAGCAGCTAAAGTATCTAGTGGAGTTTCTCCTAAAGCAAGAGCACCCATAACGTAAGTTCCGTAATCTTCCTGAGATCTTGGGAATGCTAATACCTGTAGCGCGGTTTTTTCTTCGTCTACCATTTTCTTGTACATTCTTGAGCTTCTCCCATCAGTAAGAATTGAAGAGATCATATCAAGGATATAAGCATCTTTTTCTTTCATAGAAGGCGTGCGGTAAACAAATAATTTGGCCGGAATTTGAATGTTACTATCGTATTCTGTTGCTGTAATAGTTTCAGTAATTGGTTCTTCTTTAACAGAAACTCTTTCTACTTCCTTTCCTTCAGGAATTTCAGCAAAATACTTCTCGATCATTTCTTTAGTTTCATCAATTTCTATATCACCGGCAACAACTAAAGTAGCGTTGTTTGGCCCATAATATTTATCGAAGAAAGCTTTAAATTCGTCTAGCTCGGCTGCGTCAAGATCTTCCATGGTGCCAATAACCGAGTTTTTGTAAGGGTGGTTATCAAAAACATATTTATTGATACCTGTGGAATAAATAATCTTTCCATAAGGAGCGTTATCAATACGAGAGCGCTTTTCTTCTTTTACAACCTCGTTTTGAGTTTCTACGCCTACCTCGTTAATAACCGGGTGAAACATTCTTTCAGACTCCATCCATAAACCTAATTCAAGGTTGTTAGAAGGGAACGTCTCGTAATAATAAGTACGATCTTGCGTGGTGTTGGCATTATTGCTACCGCCATTTGCGGCTACAATATCAAACCATTTTCCACGCTCAATATTCTCGGTACCTTCAAATAAAAGGTGTTCAAAAAAGTGAGCAAAGCCAGAACGGCCTTCTTCTTCGTCCTTAGCACCTACGTGGTACATTACTCCAACGGTCGCCACGGGAGCCGTGTTGTCCTGATGTAAAATTACGTGTAATCCGTTGTCCAGGTCGTACTCGGTAAATTCTACCTCCTGGGCAATTCCTGCTGCGCTACAAACTAATGCAAAGGCAGCCATCTTTAAGTTTTTAATCATTTTTTAATAGATTTTTCATTAATGCATTGTATTAGTGTTTGAATATCGTATTTTGTTACAGCATAATTTCAGAATAATGAAGAAATTAATGTATTTGTGCGAATAGTGTCAAAATTAACAAGCTATTAAGCTAAAAACCGGCACTTTTTTTAGAAATTTACTTTTAAAGTAAAGCGGTTTCAGGGCCCGGGACTAACATTTTTCAAACTTGTAATTAGTAAATGGGTTAAAAGTTCCCCGGTCTGCAATTCGTTTAATAAATAAAACACCAACCAAAAGCTATGAAGAATTTTAGTGTTCCAATTAAATACAGTCTCATAATTGCAGTAGGACTTATTGTCTATTTTTTAATCCTATCGCTCTTTAATTTACACATTTATCCTTTATTCAGTTTATTTAACGGGGTAATTATGGCTGGCGGAATGTGGCTGGCTTTAAAGGCATATAGAAGCTCCAAAGGTTCAAAATTTAAATATCAAAAAGGTTTTATGGCGAGCCTGCTTACCGGTTTTAATGCCACTATTTTATTTACTATCTTCTTTGCATTATATGCCACAGAGTTAAACCCAGATTTTTTAAATAACCTTATTAATATGTGGCGCACCGATTATGGAACCGATATTGGTATAGTGCTTTTTGTAGTGGCGGTTATGGGGTTTGCAACCAGCCTGGTGCTTACTTTAGCCTATATGCAGTTATTTAAAGATTCCTGGAATACTAAAGAAGGACAGGAACATACTTATTAAAGTTTTTTAGGCTTTGTGAATTAATTAATTAGAAGTATATTTGCACCCGCTTGCGAAAAAAGTAAGCGTAAATTTTTAGCATAAATTAATTAATCACAACACTATGTATGCAATTGTAGAGATAGCAGGGCAGCAATTTAAAGTTGCAAAAGACCAGAAGGTGTTTGTTAACCGTCTAAGCGGAGAAGAAGGAGACAGCGTTTCTTTTGACAAAGTTCTTCTTACCGGAGATGGTGACAGCATAAACCTTGGCGCCCCGGCTATAGATGGTGCTCTAGTAGGAGCAAAAATCACCCGTCACCTTAAAGGAGACAAAGTAATTGTTTTCAAAAAGAAAAGACGTAAAGGTTACAAAAAGAAAAACGGTCACCGTCAATCTTTAACCGAAATCGTAATTGAAAGCATCGATGTAAAAGGTGGAAGTAAAGCTGCTTCAACTAAAAAAGAAGAAGCACCTAAGAAAGAAGCCAAAACTGATAGTAAATCGGAAGATTTAAATCAATACACCGTAGCTGAATTGAAAGAGATGGCGAAGGAGAAAGGTCTTGAAGGCTACTCTTCTATGAAGAAAGCTGAATTAATTGAAGCTTTAAGTTAAATATTAATCTACTTAAAACTAAAGTAAAATGGCACACAAAAAAGGAGTCGGTAGTTCCAAGAACGGTAGAGAGTCAGAATCGAAACGTTTAGGCGTGAAAATTTTTGGCGGTCAGGCAGCCGTAGCCGGAAATATTATTGTTAGACAAAGAGGTACTGCACATAATCCAGGTGAGAATGTATATGCAGGAAAAGACCATACATTACACGCTAAAGTAGACGGCGTAGTAAAGTTTTCTAAAACAAAGAATAATAAATCTTACGTTTCTATAGAACCGTTTGAAGCATAAGTCTTACACTCTTATTGGAGATAAAGAATTTTATTCTTAGAATTATATCGAAACCCCTTCTGAAATTCAGAAGGGGTTTTTTTGTATCTTTAATTTAGACTTTAAGTTATATGTTATGAAATATATAGACGTTTTTCGCACCTCTGACCGAAATGAACATTCTATTATTAAAAATCTTTTTGATGATGAACAATTAGATTACCGGTCTTACGGAGAAGCTACCGATAATGCGACCAATATTGGTGCACTTGGCAACGACGGACTTAGAATTGAAGTGGCGGAAAGCGATAGAGAAAAAGCTACAGAAATCATTAAAAGAAGTGGTTTTTTGGGCCAGTCTCATAATATTTCAAAACCCAAAAGAACAAAACCTCAAGTAGGGAAATGGGTATTTGTCTTGCTAGCTGCACTTGTGGTGCTTATTGCTATTATTTTCTTTGTATGGTTTATGAGTGGTAATTAGAAATGATTTTTTAGATCCTGAAACATGTTCAGGATGACGTATAATAAATAAAAAGACCTCACAGATTTTGGAAATCTGTGAGGTCTAAAATTTTCAAATAAATTTAAATAGATTTCCGCCTTTGCGGAAATGACTAAATTAATATCTATAATACTCGGGCTTATATGGGCCTTGCACTTCCACGCCAATATATTTAGCCTGGTAATCTTTAAGTTCGGTTAATTCTACTCCAATTTTTTCAAGGTGAAGTTTGGCAACCTTTTCGTCTAAATGCTTAGGTAGCATATAAACTTCATTTTCGTATTTATCAGAATTTTTCCAAAGTTCAATTTGTGCCAAAGTTTGGTTGGTAAATGAGTTACTCATCACAAAGCTTGGGTGGCCTGTAGCACAACCAAGATTCACTAATCGCCCTTCCGCTAAAAGAATAATGTCTTTCCCGGCGATAGTATATTTATCTACCTGAGGCTTTATAGTGTCTTTTGAATCCCCGTGATTGTTATTCAACCAGGCAACATCGATTTCATTATCAAAATGCCCGATGTTACAAACGATGGTTTTGTCTTTCATCGCTTCAAAATGCTCTCCGCGAACTATATCTTTATTTCCTGTAGTTGTAATTACAATATCAGCCTTAGGAAGTACAGTTTCCAGTTTTTTCACTTCAAACCCGTCCATCGCAGCTTGTAGCGCACAAATTGGGTCAATTTCCGTAACGGTAACAATGGATCCCGCACCTTTAAACGAAGCGGCAGTACCTTTACCAACATCTCCATAACCACAAACTACAACGCGTTTTCCGGCAAGCATTACATCAGTAGCCCGGCGAATAGCATCAACAGCACTTTCGCGACATCCATATTTATTGTCAAACTTAGATTTGGTAACCGAATCGTTCACGTTAATAGCCGGCATTACCAAAGTTCCGTTTTTCATTCTTTCGTAAAGTCTGTGAACTCCTGTAGTGGTTTCTTCTGAAAGTCCGCGGATTCCCTCAGCAAGCTCCGGGTACTTATCAAAAACCATATTGGTAAGATCGCCACCATCATCAAGGATCATATTCAACGGCTCGCGCTCTTCACCAAAAAACAGGGTTTGTTCTATACACCAGTTAAATTCTTCCTCGGTCATTCCTTTCCAGGCGTAAACGGGAATTCCTGCGGCAGCAATTGCAGCTGCAGCGTGATCTTGTGTAGAAAAAATATTACAAGAGCTCCAGGTTACATCGGCCCCTAAAGAAATAAGTGTTTCAATAAGTACTGCAGTTTGCACGGTCATGTGAAGACATCCGGCAATTCTGGCTCCCTTTAATGGTTGTTCATTTTTATATTCTTCACGCAGGGACATTAATCCCGGCATTTCAGCTTCGGCGAGTTCTATCTCTTTTCTTCCCCAATCCGCCAGGGAAATATCCTTAACTTTATAAGCGGTATACGGCACTGTTTTAGTCGACATATTATTATATTTGAATATTAGCAATTTTTTGTCTCGCAAAAATAAGGAATCTATAACAAACCTACATGCCACTTTACAAAACAATAACAGTAAACCCGCATACTAAAGTCTTCATTTGGAAGGTAGAAGAACCTTTTGAAGAACTTAGCGAAGGGATAGAATTAACCGAACATTGCCAAAATCGCGTAAAGGGAATGAAATCTGAAATTCACCGTCGTGGTTTTATGAGTATTCGCCATTTAATGGCCGAAGCGGGCTATGTAGATCACGATTTATTTTATGACGATTTAGGGAAACCCCATTTAAAAAATGGTAAGAATATCTCCATTACCCATTCTTTTAATTTTACGGCTATTATTTTAAGTGATGAAAAGGTGGGAATAGATATTGAAAAACGCCGCGATAAAATTCTCAAAATTGCCAATAAATTCACCCCGCTTAGTGAATATCATACCGTTGCAAACGAAGAGGCTTTAATAAGAAAACTCACTATTGTTTGGGGTGCTAAAGAATCTATTTATAAAATGTATGCCGAACCGGGTCTAGGGTTTTTACAGCACATAAATGTGACCGATTTTGATTTTGATGACGCCGAAACAACCGCGAAAGTGAACTTTAAAGGAAAAGAGTCTTTTTACGAGATGAATTTTTTGGAATTTGAAGGTTTTACCTGTGTGTATGGTTGGGAAGGCTCGAAAAAAGTCCAAAGTTAATGCGGAATTTTTATGCTGAAATTTTCCAGGCTGCGACTAATGGAAAAAAACTACTCGCCATTTTAATAGATCCCGATAAATTTATAGAAGCGGAAACAAAATTATACCTGGAAAAATTACCAAAACAAACTACACATATTTTTGTAGGCGGTAGTACGGTGGAAAATTTTAAAACCGAAAAAACCGTAAAAGCGATTAAAGCTGAAACCGATTTTCCGGTTATTCTGTTTCCAGGAGATTATTCACAAATTACAGAAACAGCAGATGCATTGCTTTTTTTAAGCCTTCTTTCCGGAAGAAACCCTGAGTACTTAATAGAGCAACAGGTAAAATCTGTAGAAAAATTAAAGAATAGCAAACTGGAAATTATTCCGACGGCTTATATTCTAATTGAGGGTGGGAAAGAATGCGCTGTGCAGCGAGTAAGCTGTACAAAGCCTATTCCGCAATCTGAAGTTACTTCAGTTGTAAATACCGCACTTGCCGGTCAATTTCTAGGAAAAAATCTTATTTACCTGGAAGCAGGAAGTGGTGCCGATTTTCCGGTTTCCGAAGAAATTATTACTGAAGTAAATAAAGCAATAAATATTCCTTTGATAGTAGGTGGCGGAATTCGAAGTTTAGAACAACAGAAAAAGGCCTATAAAGCTGGAGCTGATATGATCGTTATGGGAACACAATTTGAAAATTAGTAGACGTCAGTCTGAATTTATTCAGAATCTAATTTGTGGTAGTCCAAAAAAATAAAGCTTCACAAATTGTTAGTTTAAGGCACAACAATACTAATTTCAAATCTTTAAATTTGGCTTCCACAGAAAGTCCAGTAAAATATTCGTGGGTAAAATTTCAATCATGAAAATTTCAGTAGAATTAACCTTAAGTCCGTTGCAGGACGATTTTGAACCAAAAATCATTGCTTTTATTAAAAAATTAAGGGCTTCAGGATTAGCAATAAAAGAAAACCCATTAAGTACCCAGGTTTATGGAGAGTATGATGAGGTGATGAATTTATTGAATTCAGAAATCAAAAATGTTTTTGAAACCATTGATAACGGACTTATCTATATAAAAATTGTAAAATCTGATCTTAGCGACTATGCAGCCGATTTTTGATTTTTTCTTTGACCAGTATTACGGGTATTCTACTTTATTTATTATCCTGGAAGTAATTGCGGTAATTTTCGGCTTTCTTTCGGTCATTTATTCCAAGCAAAATAACATTCTGGTTTATCCCACTGGGATTATAAGTACCATGATATTTGTTTATTTGCTCTGGCAATGGGAATTGCTGGGAGATATGATGATTAACGCCTATTATTTTTCTATGAGCATTTATGGTTGGTATATTTGGACAAGAAAAGTAGATAAAGAACATTATACACCCATAACCAATACTACCAGAAAGGAGAATTGGCAAAGTCTGTTTATTTTTATTGCGACCTTGCTTTTTGTATTCGCTGTTTACGAGTATTTTGATAAATGGAACAACTGGACGGCCTATGTAGACACGTTTACAACCGCTATTTTTTTCGTGGGAATGTGGCAAATGGCCAATAGAAAGATTGAAAACTGGATTTTCTGGATTATTGGTGATGTTATTTCTGTACCACTCTATTTTTATAAAGGTTTTACTTTAACGGCACTTCAATATTTTGTTTTTACTATAATCGCTATATACGGCTATAAAGCATGGCAGAAAAACTTGCGCAACGACCTTCGTCCGTCTTAAAAGTGGTTCTTTTTGGACCAGAATCTACGGGAAAAACCACCCTGGCAGAGATGCTGGCAAAACATTATAACACGCTTTGGGTAGAAGAATTTATGCGGGATTATCTTCAGGAAAAATGGGATAATGAGCAAAGAGTTTGCGAACCAAAAGATATGATTCCCATTGCTGAAGGCCAAATGAATCGTGAAAATACACTCACTAAAAAGGCTAATAAACTCCTAATTAGCGATACCGATCTTTTAGAGCTAAAGGTTTATTCTGAAGCCTATTACGAAGGGTTTTGCGATCCTCAACTTCTTAAACATGCGTTAAACAACATTTACGATCTCTACTTTTTAACGTATATTGACGTACCGTGGACGCCCGATGACCTTCGGGATAAACCAGAAGACCGTATTGGGATGTTTAAAAGGTTTGAAGCTGCTCTTAAAAACAGTAAAAAACCTTACGTGATTCTAAAAGGAGATTTAGAGGAACGTTTTAAAACTGCGGTAAAGAAAATAGACGAACTTTTAAAAAATAAATAGACGTGGAGTTTAGCGAAATAGACATTTTGCAAATTGAGGAAAAAGGATTATCAACCCAGGAGGTTGAAAGACAAATCCAGATATTTGAAAGAGGAAATATAAAAGTAGATATTCAACAGGCGGCGACCGTAGGAAATGGCATTTTTGTCTATTCAGTAGAAGATCAAAAAAAATATATTCAAACATTTGAAGATAAAAAGGAGCATTTAGACCTTTTAAAATTTGTACCCGCTTCTGGTGCGGCAACACGAATGTTTAAGGCATTTCACAATTTTGCAGATGAATTTGATCCTGAAAAAACAAGCTTACGAGATTATTTAGACAGTAAAGATGATAAAAACCTTCAGTTGTTTTTTGAGAAAATGGATAAACTTCCATTTTATAAAGTCGCTTCCAAAAAAGCCAAAGAAAATCACCCAGATTTTTCAGAAAAATCTAATGACAAACGACATCTGATTTTGGTGAAAACCATGTTGTATGAAAATGGACTTGGGTTAAGCGACTTGCCAAAAGGTTTGGTTCCTTTCCACCAATATAACGATTATACCGCTACGGCTTTTGAAGAGCATTTGCATAGTGCAGCGAAATATCTTTCAGTAAACGGCGTGACAAAACTACATTTTACTGTAGCTGAAGGTGATAAAGAGAAGTTTGAAGAAAAATTTGAAAACATTAAAGAAAGAGTAGAAGAGGCTAATCACACTAAATTTGAAATTTCTTATTCTAACCAGGATCCAAAAACGGATACGATTGCGGTGGATAAAGAAAATAATCCCTTTAGAGATGAAGATAACAGGATTTTCTTTAGACCCGGCGGGCATGGTGCATTAATAGAAAATCTGAATAAACAAGAAGCCGATCTTATTTTTGTTAAAAATATAGATAACGTGGTCGTTAATACCAATTTGCCAAAAGTGGTAGAAATGAAAAAAATGCTGGGTGGTAAATTAATAGCGCTGCAAAACCAGGTTTTTGAATATATGCAAAACCTTGACGGTGGGAATAATTCTGAAGCTAAATTAGACGAGATTGCTGAATTTTTGGAGAATGAACTGTTTGTAAAGGTAACTTCATCTTTTAACAAATTTACGGGGGAAGAAAAAACGCAATATTTGTGTAAAAAATTAGACCGTCCATTAAGAGTTTGCGGAATGGTGAAAAACGAAGGTGAACCCGGCGGCGGACCTTTCTTAGTTAAAAATGAAGATGGAGAGATCTCGCTTCAAATTATTGAAGGTGCGCAAATAGATAAAAATAATTCAGAGCAATTAGAGATTCTAAATAATTCTACACATTTTAATCCGGTAGATATAGCGTGTAGCCTTAAAAACCATAAAGGAGAAAGTTTTGATCTTAATAATTATGTAGATGAAAATATGAGTTTTATTGCAGATAAAACCAAAGATGGCAAACCTCTAAAAGCCCTGGAGCGCCCTGGCTTATGGAATGGCGGTATGGCTTACTGGAATACGGTTTTTGTAGAAGTTCCGGTAGAGACCTTTAACCCGGTAAAAACAGTAGCCGATCTTTTAAAACCCTCTCATCAGGCCAAATAATTTGTTTTGGACGAGCAACAAATAATACGGGAACTTAGTTTTAAAGCCGTGCGCAGTTCTGGTGCCGGCGGGCAGCACGTTAATAAAACTTCTTCTAAAGTTGAACTTTATTTTGATTTAGAAGCTTCAGAAGGACTTTTAGAAGAAGAGAAAGCGCGATTAATTAAAAAACTGGCTACTCGATTAACCAAAGAGAACCTTTTAATTCTCAATAGTGAAGAAAGTAGAAGTCAGCATAAAAACAAAGAGCTGGTAATTGCAAAATTCTTTGAATTACTTCGGGAGAATATTAAAAAACCAAAACCAAGAAAGAAAACTAAACCCAGCAAAGCTGCAAAGTTAAAACGCCTAAAAGCGAAAAAGATTAATGCTGAAAAGAAAGCTAGAAGAAACGATCCTTTAAAATAAGTGAGGCCTTTTTCTACATAAGTGTAGAAAAAATCTACAAGAATATCCCTGGTTTTGTGAAAACCTAAAAACAATAAAATTTTAAAATGTTAATTTTCAATAGATTAAAATTGTAGGATTTTACTGGTACAATTTTTTATATGTAATTATTGCTAAATTAATATTAAATATAGCAGCTTAAGATACTGTTGTATAATTTAGATTTTCGGAGAAAAAGAGGCCTTAGGGTCTCTTTTTTTGTTTCATAAAATTAGTAATTCTACATTTCTACATAATGTTCTCTTAAAAACCCCAGCTTTCTACATAACAAATTCCCAATTAATTTATTGCGTATTTTGTAAAAAGCTTATTGTTAGATAGTTAGTTAATATTATAAGACTTTGGTATAATTCTTCCTTTATACCTATCATATTTAAACCACAAACTTAAAACCTTATTATTATGAAAAAGCTAGTATTAACTTTAATGGCTGCAGCCGGAATGTTCTTATTCAGTCAAAATGCACAAGCGCAGGTAGAAGAGCCAGAAGAAATGGAACAAATTGAGAGCGTAGAAGAAGCTCAGGAAACAAAAGACGATTATAAAGAAGTTGATGTATTGGCTCTTCCGCAAGCAATTAAAGATGCGGTAATGACCGATATGAATGGAGCCGTAGCTGAAGAAGCCTGGGTAAAAGAAAAAGAGGGTAAGAAAGTATATAAACTATCACTTAATGTAGATGGTGAAAAGAAAAAAGCTTACATCGATGCTGAGGGAAATTGGATCGAAAAAGAAGAGAAATAGATTAACTACTTGCTAACTAACCTTAAATTTCCGTTGGATATATTTACCCTACAAACTTCCAACGGAAATTTTTTTAAGAAATTTTAGCTGGAATTTAAGAGAAACCAACTCCTTCGGCACCAGAAAATAACATAAAGTAAGTAGAAAATTCTGTATATTTAGGGTAGAATGTAAACTTGAACGGTTTTAGGACCATTGGGACCTGCTAACTAACACTTTTAGCCGTTTAAGTTAAGCTGAAAGATTTATGACGATTTACTTAATGTAGTCTGGAAAATGGATACCACCCAATGACACTTTTTAATAAAAATTTAGATTGTCATTGATAGAGACCTTTAACGAGGTCTCTTTTTTTATGCTTATTTTAAACCCAATGAATTTTAGATTGTTAAATTTGCAAGACGATTTAAATTGAGATCAATGACAAAAATCCTTATAGTTGAAGATGATGTTCCTTTTGGGACTATGTTGAAAACATTTTTAATCAAGCGCGACTATGAGGTTGAATTGGTTTTTTCTGGCTTAGAAGCTTTTAAGAAACTTAAAGCTAATTTTTTTAACCTTATCCTTTCAGATGTAAGATTGCCAGACACTAGTGGTCTTGATATCTTAAAACAGGTAAAGTTAGAAAATGCCGGTACGCAGGTTATTATTATGACCAGTTATGCTGAAATTAGCATGGCTGTAGAAGCTATGAAAAATGGTGCTTTCGATTATGTTTCCAAACCATTTAGACCAGAATCTATTTTACAAACAATTAAAAATGCTTTAACCCATACAGAAGTACAACCCACTGTTGAAAAAAGACCTGAGAAAACACAAAGAACAGATTCTTTGCAAGGGACGAGTTTTGTGAAAGGTGTTAGTGAAGCTGCTTTAAAACTAAGTGATTATATAGAATTAGTTGCTCCAACCAATATGTCGGTTTTAATTATGGGAGAAAGTGGAACCGGAAAAGAACAGGTTGCAAAAAGTATCCATAAACAAAGTAAACGTGCTGATGCTCCTTTTATCGCTGTAGATTGTGGTGCTATTCCTAGAGAACTGGCGTCCAGTGAATTTTTTGGTCATTTAAAAGGATCTTTTACCGGTGCTATAAACGATAAAACCGGGCATTTTGAAGCGGCAAACGGTGGTACTCTTTTTCTTGATGAAATTGGAAACCTAAGTTATGAACTCCAGGTGCAATTACTACGAGCTTTACAGGAAAGAAAAATAAAACCGGTAGGAAGTAATAATGAAATTCAGGTAGATATAAGGGTAATCACGGCCACTAACGAAGATCTTGCGCAAGCGGTGAAAGAAGGGGAGTTTAGGGAAGATCTTTATCACCGTCTTAATGAATTCTCTATTAAAGTTCCTGCTTTAAAAGAGCGCAAAGAAGATTTAATGCTTTTTGCTGAATATTTTTTGGAAGAAGCAAATGCTGAATTGGAAAAAAATGTGATTGGTTTTACCGAAAGTGCTATTGAAGCTTTTAAAAACTATAACTGGCCGGGAAACCTAAGGGAGTTAAAGAATATGGTAAAACGTGCGGTACTGCTAACGCAAGATGATATGATTCCTCTTAAAGTATTGCCTCATGAAATAGCCACTGCTTCCCAATCTAATACAGAAACTGAATACGGTTTATTTAAAAATAAGAACGAAGAACAGCTTATTTTAGACGCTTTGGAGAAAGCTGGTGGTAATAAAAGTAAGGCGGCAAGATTGCTTTCTATAGATCGTAAAACCCTTTATAATAAGCTAAAGCAATACGATATTAAACTTTAATCTCCTGCTCCAGTTCTTCCATTAAATTTAAAATGTTAGCTTTTAGCTGTAGAAATTCTTCATCAGAAAAAACTTCTTGTTGTTCCAGTCTTTCAAATTGCCCTGCCTGCTGCCTGGCATTTATTTGTTTTAACATAGGCACCATTTTATGCGCCAGGCGCGCTACCTCTTTAGCATCATTTTTCTTCCTGGCAATGGCAATAAGTTCAATTTGCGATCTGGAACTTTCTATGAAAGCTTCTAAAATGGTTTGTACTGCTTTTTGATCTCCAGCCGAAAAATCATAAATATCCTGCAAATCATAAGTATTTTTCGTAGAATTCTGGAGGTTATTATTTACTTTTTGCTTCAGGTTAAGTTTAAAAATTTCGGCAATACTTTGTTGTAATTTTCCGGGTTTATAAGGTTTTAAAAGGCTTTTATTAAATCCGGCAAGTTTATAAGTTTCAGCATCAATATCGGTCCTGCCAGATAAAGCTATCACCGGTAATTCACTTACTTTATATTTTTTCCTGATATTTTTAATAAGATCAAAACCATCCATTTCTGGCATTTGAATATCGGTTAAAACCAAAGAATAGTTTTTATTTTCCAGTTTTTTCAGTGCGTCATTTCCGTTTAGGGCACTGTCGCATTGCATTCCCATAGATTTTAGCAATTCCCGCGTTAAAGAAAGCTGCGATGGTTCATCATCAACAATAAGGGCAGTTTTACCGCTCAGGTCTGGCATTTCTACAATTGTTGATACTTCTGCGGTTGTTGTTGCCTCGCCAGGAAGTTTTCTAACCGGAATAAAAACTGTAAATTCACTACCTTGTCCCTGCTCACTTTCAAGCTTTAGATCGCCTTTTAGTAATTCGGTAAGACTTTTTGTGATAGTAAGTCCCAGGCCGGTACCGCCATATGCTTTTTCAATTTTCGTATTTTCCTGTGAAAATTCTTCAAAAATCTCATCCTGTTTTTCTTTGGAAATTCCTATCCCGGTGTCTTTTACCGAAATAATCAGACAATAGCTATCTTCAATTTCTTTTTTAAGATGAATACCTACTCTTATTTCTCCTTCGTGGGTAAATTTACAGGCATTAGTGATGAGGTTGGCGATAATTTGTTTTATTCTAAAGGGATCACTAAGCACCTGTGTATCGGTTTCTTCTGAAGCTTCAAAAATCACCTCCACCTTTTCATTCTTTGTGGCCGGTAAAGAGTTATAAACGGTGTCTCTTATAAGTTTTGCGGGGTTAAAAGGAAGTTTTTCCACAGTCATTTTACCTGCTTCCAGCTTAGAAAGATCCAATAAATCGTTTACTAAATGCAGAATAAAATTAGAGGATTTCTTCACCTGATCCATATAATGCGACTGCTTGCTATTTAGCGAAGATTTTTCAATTAGATCTGTGTAGCCAATAAGTGTGTTTAGTGGAGAGCGTAAATCGTGGGTAATTGCAGCCATAAATTGCTCACGTTTCTTTAGCAAACTTTCAGCAAAATCTTTGGCTTCTTCTAATTCTCTTCGGTATTGCTGACTTTTAGTAATATCCTGAATTATAAAAATAAGTGACAGTAAAATAATTAAGAAACTCACAATTCCTGCTATAAGGAAGATTTGCGAACTTTCTTCAATCATATTTTGAGAGATTTTGGCGCGTTGTATAGATGCTTCCCGTTCTTCCTGCTCAATTTTTCCCAGCAAACGTCTTAGCTGCTGGTTAATAATCATATCGTTTTCAAGGAATTGCTGTTCCTTTTCGTCTACCGTGTTTTGAAACCTCCTATTGGCAATCTCCAGTTGGCTTAGTACATTTCTAACCGAACCAATAATAGAATCGGCGGTGCGGTTGGTGAGTTGTTCAGCGTTATCTTCTCGGGAATATTCCAGCAACCTAATTAATAACCTGCGTTGGTGCGGTTCCAGGTTGGAGAAACGTTGCCTGTAATTGTAATCGTTAAAAGAAGGGTCTACTTTTCTAAGTTCATTTAAAACCTGCGAATAATAATTTTGGTTACGTTGCTGCTCCCTTAATTTGTAAAGTTCCTGGAGGTTGGAGGTTTTGTCTGAAAGCAATTCAGCAATACTGTCTAATTCATTTTTCATAGAATTATCAGCATAGCTGTTTTTTAAATTTTGGATATCAAGTTGAATACTGTCTATTTGAAGTTGATACTTTTCCAAATCGGCTTCATTTCCGGTTTGAATAAGCTGCCTGCTTAAATTTTCGGTTTCAAAAAGACTGGTAGTAATATCACTTAGCAGAAATAATTGCTCATTATTGTTGCTGTTATTTTCTGAAACTTCACTAAAAGCAACCACCTGTTTCCATACAAACCATACGGCAAGGGCTGCCAGTGCGGCTATCAAAAGATATCCGCCAATCACTTTATAAGTTATTGACTGCTTTGTGTTTCGCATAGAACTGTTACAACCAAAATTACACCATTTAAACGAAATGAAAATAGCATAATCCTGGATCTTATAATTTTCGTACCTGTTTAAATTTGAAGTCCTTTGCTAAGCTAATGGTTTATAGGGCTGAATTATTGGCTCCAAAATTATGGGAATTCCATAAAAGCTTTATACATTTGCCGCAAATCTCAAAGGGGTGCCACTTAAGTGTGGCTGAGATCATACCCAAAGAACCTGGGCAGGTAATGCTGCCAAGGGATACGCGCAAGTAGCGCAAACGTATGTTACTCCTGAAAATGCCATAACACCGGTGGGCAATTTCAGGATTTTTTTTTATCTAATTTTAACCAAAGAATAATAGCCCCTTTTATTCGTAAATAATTTATTACGAATGAAATCTTTATTATTTTTTACCGGCCTCTGCTTAATTTCATTGCAAGCCGTTGCTCAAACTCACACTTTACAGGGAACAGTTACCCGTGGCGAAACTCCGGTTGAAGGAGTCGCAGTTTATGCCGTAGAACCAGGCGATGGCACCACTACCGATGAGAATGGCAGGTACAGCCTTGAGCTTGAAGAAGGTGAGTATAACCTGGTATTTTCCTATGGAAACCAAAAAACCTTAAAAGTAAAACTGGATCAGGATAAAACCCTGGATGTAGATCTTAGCGATGTACAGGAAGTTTTGGACGAAGTTTTTCTTTCTTCGGTGCGGGTAAGTGCGAAATCGCCAATTACCTACAGTAATCTTACTAACGAAGAAATTGAAGATAGAAACCTGGGTCAGGATATTCCGGTGTTAATGAATTATATGCCAAACGTGGTTACTACTAGTGATGCGGGAGCAGGCGTTGGTTATACCGGGATTAGGGTTAGAGGTAGCGGCCCCACCAGTACAAATGTTACTATAAATGGAATTCCCTATAATGATGCCGAAAGTCTTGGAACTTTTTGGGTAAACCTTGGAGACTTTGCCTCTTCTGTAGAAAATCTGCAACTGCAACGTGGTGTAGGTACTTCTACAAATGGCGCAGGAGCTTTTGGTGCCAGCCTTAATATTTTAACCGATGGTTATAGCGAAGAAGCAAATGCAGAAATTGCCAATAGTTACGGTTCTTTTAATACGCACAAGCACACCGTGAAATTCAGTACAGGGCTTATAGACGATCATTGGGAATTTGCAGGTCGAGCTTCTCAAATAAAAAGTGACGGCTATATAGATCGCGCCAGTAGTGATTTAAAGTCTTATTTTCTGCAAGGAACTTATGTAGACGAAAACACCTTAGTAAAAGCCATTACTTTTGGCGGAAGTGAAAGAACTTACCAGGCTTGGTACGGAATTGATGCTGAAACTCTCGAAAATGATAGAACATACAATCCCGCCGGGGTTTATACCGATGATGAAGGAAATACTAAATTTTACGATAATCAAACCGATAATTACAAGCAGGATCATTATCAGTTATTGTGGAATCAGGAGTATAACAAGAACTGGTCTTCTAACCTTGCTTTTCATTATACTTACGGGCGCGGTTATTATGAAGAATATAAAGAAGACGCTACTTTAAATGAATTTGGGCTGGAGAATTTCCAGGCTGATGGTGAAGAAGTAACCACCTCAGATCTTGTTGGAACCAAATGGCTGGATAATCATTTCTACGGAAGCGTTTTCAGCTTGAATTATCAGGATCAGGATTGGGATGTGATTGTTGGAGGTGGCTGGAACCGATATATTGGAGATCATTTTGGAGATGTGATTTACACGCGATTTGCCAGGAATAACGATCCCTATGAGCCTTATTACGAAAATACAGGAACTAAAACCGATTTTAATCTCTACGGAAAAGCAACTTATGCAGTTTCAGAAAAACTGGCGGCTTATTTAGACCTTCAGGTAAGAACGATAGATTATGAAACCGTAGGAATGTTATCTGAAGGAACTGAATTTCTGGTAGATGATTCATTTAACTTCTTTAATCCTAAAGCCGGATTAACCTATGCTTTAAATGATCAAAATCAGTTCTATTTTTCTTATGCCCGTGCTAATAGGGAACCACGCCGCAGCGACTACGAAAACGGCGAACCTGAACACGAAGAATTAAACGATTTTGAATTAGGGTGGCGCCATAATACACCATCGGTTCAACTAAACACCAACCTTTATTATATGGATTATCAAAACCAATTAGTACTTACTGGTGGTATTGATGATGTTGGCGCTTTTATTCGTGAAAATAGCGGAAATAGTTATCGTTTAGGTTTGGAAATAGATGCCGTTATTAGGCTTTCAGATAAAATATTTATTAGACCCAACCTGGCTTTAAGCCGAAATAAAAATATAGATTTTGTTTCTACCTGGAATGGAGAATTAGTTGATTTTGGAAATACAGAAATTTCCTTCTCTCCTTCTATAGTAGGAGGAAACCGAATTACTTACTTACCCGCAGAAGGATTAGAATTGAGCATGCTTTCAAAATATGTAGGAGAGCAATATATGAGTAATATTGAAGCCGAAAACTCTAAGCTGGACGCTTATTTTGTGAACGATTTTAATATTCAGTATACCTGGCGAAATGCACCTTTCTTTAAAGAAGTTGTTTTTACAGGTTTGGTAAATAATATCTTGGGAGAAGAATATGTATCCAACGGTTACTATTACACTTTTAATGTAGAAAATCCAGATACTACTACAGGTTTACAAACCTTAGATGGTGCGGGCTATTATCCGCAGGCCACCACAAACTTTTTAGCCGGAATTACTTTGAAATTTTAATTTGTTTGTCGCCTCTCTCGTCCTATTCCCAGGAGGGGGGAGGTTTTTAATTATAAACCTCAATAGTATTACTACGGCGCTCAATTCGGTAAGGTTTCATAGAGTATTCTCCTTCGCCTTCCATTAATTCACCAGTAATTATATTATAAGAATTTGCATCTTCACAGTTACAGGTAGCAATAATCCCTTCAACCGTCATTGCAGAACAATTATTCGGCGGATGATTGGGGTCGCTTAATTCAAAAGCAGTGTATTGTGAATTATTTATATTATAAACCACCACACCCTTTATGCCTTCGTTGTAGGTAGTAAAGCTATTCCCAGGAAATTGAAGATCATTATATTCAGGAAAATCCAGGTTTAGTTGAAGTCTAAAATTCAAATCTATTAGGTTCGGGTTATTAAAGTCATTGTCATCATTGGTGGAGCAAGCGCTAAAAATTACTGAAAATAGAAGGAAAAAAAGAGGTTTTTTCATGATATCGGCAATTTTTTCGCTAAATATTATTATTGTTTTCAAGGCGTAAATTTATTATATTTGTTAAACAAATCCCGTCGTGCTATGGGATTTTTTCTATTTATATAAACGATGAAGTTATGAGCAAAGTATCTTATTATACTGAAGAGGGATTAAAAAAGTTGAGGGATGAACTTAATCAGCTACGTGATGTAGAACGGCCTAAAGCTTCAGAAGCTATTGCCGAAGCCCGTGATAAAGGAGATTTAAGTGAGAATGCAGAATATGATGCTGCCAAAGAGGCTCAGGGTCTCTTAGAAATGAAGATCTCAAAATTAGAAGAAGTGGTGGCCAATGCAAGAGTTATAGATGAATCTCAATTAGATACTTCTAAAGTGTTGGTACATTCCCACGTGAAAATAAAAAACCAAACAAGTGGGGCCGAAGTAAAATATAAGCTGGTAGCACAGAGTGAAGCCGATTTAAAAACGGGTAAGATCTCGGTAGATTCTCCTATAGGAAAGGGATTACTCGGTAAAGAAGTGGGGGATACAGCGGAAATAGATGTACCCAGCGGTAAGATGAAATTTGAAATTTTAGAGATCTGGAGAGAATAAGTTTCCGGTATTTAACAGTTTGTGAAATCCTTTTCCAATACCTTTAACTAAGGTTCTGTGAAAAGGATTTTATATTTATATACTAACCAATTCAAAAATATTATGGCCAGTTTATTCACTAAAATAGTAAGGGGAGAAGTGCCTGCTTTCAAAATCGCAGAAGATAGTCAGTTTTTAGCTTTTCTAGATGTTAATCCAAATGCAAAGGGACATACTTTATGTATTCCGAAGAAAGAAGTGAATAAGATCTTTGATTTGGAAGAAGAGATGTACCAGGAATTAATGCGTTTTTCCCGCAAAGTAGCCATCGCTTTAGAGAAAACGGTAGAGTGCAAGCGCGTGGGAATGGCCGTTGTTGGGCTTGAAGTTCCGCATGTTCACGTACATCTTATCCCGTTAAATTCTATGAGCGATATGGATTTTTCTAAAAGCGTAAAAATGGAAGAAGAGGAATTTAAAAAACTGGCAGAATCTATTCACGTTAATCTTTAATGGAAAGCGAAACGTATAATTTAAAACTCGAGCTTAGAATAGATTGGAGCGATTTAGATATGTATAAGCACGTAAATAATATCTCGTTTATGCGCTATATGCAGTCGGGTCGAGTAAATTTTTGGGAAGCTTCAGGTATTTACGAGATGTATGAGAATACCAATATGGGAACTATGTTGGTTTCTACACATTGCGATTTTAAAAAGTCGCTGTATTACCCCGGGAAAGCTATAGTAAAAACCAGGATAGATTTTATAAAAAATTCCAGTTTCGGTTTAAAACATCTTATTCTAAATGACATTAATGAAGTTTGCGCTGAAGGTAAAGATGTAGTGGTTTGCTATGATTTTGAAAAAGATAATACCTTCCGAATTCCTGAAGATTTAAGAACACAACTTTCTAAATTCTAAACTTTCCTGAGGGAAATTTTAAAAGTTGTGCCTTTGTTTATTTCGCTTTCTTCTACTTTTATTCTCCCGTGGTGATAGCCTTCAATAATTCGTTTTGCTAAAGATAAGCCAAGGCCCCAGCCTCTTTTTTTTGTGGTATGCCCGGGTTCAAAAACGAGTTTAAATTTATTTTTATCAAGCCCTTTTCCCGTATCTTTTATAAAGATATGCGCCCATTTCTGTTCCTCTTTAATTTGAATATGCAATTTCCCTTTTCCGCGCATTGCATCTATGGCATTTTTAACCAGGTTTTCTATGGTCCAGCTGTAAAGTTGGGAATTTAACATTACCGGGATATATCCTTTAGGGATGTCAATGGAGAATTCAATAAGCCGTGAGCTTCTTGTTTTTAAATAATCGAAGCTGTTTTGAGTTGCTTCAATTATATTTGTTTTTTCCAGAATTGGAGACGAACCTATTTTAGAAAAACGTTCAGTGATGGTTTCAAGACGGTCAATGTCTTTTTCCATTTCAATAATGTAGGATTCTTTTACATTTTCCTGTTTCAGGATTTCGGTCCAGCCAATAAGCGAAGATAAGGGAGTGCCAATTTGATGTGCAGTTTCTTTCGCCATCCCGGCCCAGAGCTTATTCTGTTCGCTGTTTTTCGTTGTGGTATAGAAAAAATAAACTACCCCAATAAAAAGAAAACCTATAAGAACCAGCCCAACAGGATAATACTTAAGACTGTTTAAAACCGGGGAATTGCCGTAGTAAATATACTGTTGCTCTCCATTTCCCAGGTTTATAATAATAGGAGCATTTTCTTCCTTTAAATTTTCAAGAAGTCGTTGCGCTTGTTTCTCATTTTCTAATTTATCGGGATCAATATTAGTAGTGTAGGCAATATCTCCATCGGTATCGGTATGGATTATGGGAATTGTGGTATTGTTATTTAAAATTTCAAGAATAAGATCAAGATCGGCATCGGCCGGTGGCGGGTCCCGGTCTAAAGCTTCCTGCGCTTTCGCCCAAATATTCATTTTAGCTCGTTCATCTTGTTTTAAACGCTGAAAAAAGATGGTAGTATTCCATAAAACCAGGCCTACTACTATAAAACACGAGATAATAATAAACCAGCGATTAAAAGTGCGTTCGTCTGTGAAGTTCATACAGGCTTCTGAGCTTTAAAGGATTTAAAGATAAGCGTTTTTAAACGAATTTTATTGCGTGTCCCGGCTTTTCATTCCCTATTGGTTTCGTTACCTTTGCCAAAAAACAAGTATGCTTACAATAGATCCTAAAGAGGTGAGCACAGGCAAGCTTCATCGCTATTTGCTTGGTGCTATTGGTCCCAGGCCTATCGCTTTTGCCAGTACAATAGATACTAAAGGCCGATCAAATTTATCGCCTTTCAGCTTTTTTAATGTTTTTGGATCTAATCCTCCTACCTTAATTTTCTCCCCGGCGAGAAGAGGCAGGGATAATACGGTAAAGCATACCTACACCAATGTTAAGAATATTGATGAGGTGGTTATCAATATTGTAAACTACGATATTGTTCAGCAAATGTCACTTTCCAGTACCGAATATGCCGAAGGTGTAAATGAGTTTGAAAAAGCAGGCTTTACAATGCTAAAATCTGATCTTGTAAAACCATTTCGGGTAGCGGAATCTCCGGTACAATTTGAATGTAAAGTGAAGCAGGTTATTGAAACCGGCCAGGAAGGCGGTGCCGGGAATCTTGTGATTTGCGAAGTCCTTAAAATGCATATTAATGAAAGCATTTTAGATGATGACGGATTTATAGATCAACATAAAATAGACCAGGTGGCCAGAATGGGCGGTAATTGGTATACCCGTGCCAATATGGGAATGTTCGAGGTGCCAAAGCCGCTTTCAAGCTTAGGAATTGGTATAGATGCCATTCCTGAAGAAATTAGGAAAAGTAAAACTTTAACCGGTAATGATCTTGGTAAATTGGGGAATGTTGAAGCGCTGCCAAAAGATGAAGAAGTTGCAGGTTTTATAGCTAAAAATAAAGATTTAGCTGAATTAGTAAAACTAAATAACAAAACAGATATTCATACCCGGGCACAATTGTTTTTAGAGAAGAACAATACCGATGCTGCCTGGAAATTATTATTAGCAAAAACAGATTAAAATGGAAGTACAAGGCAAGATTAAGTTAATTGGTGAAACCAAGACCTTTGGAAATAATGGGTTTAGAAAGAGAGAAGTAGTGGTGACTACAGAGGAGCAATATCCACAACATATTATGATAGAATTTGTTCAGGATAAAACAGATTTGCTTAATAACTTTCAGGTAGGCCAACCGGTAAAAATTGGAATTAACCTTAGAGGTAGAGAATGGGTAAGTCCGCAGGGAGAAACCAAATATTTTAACTCTATCCAGGGTTGGAGAATAGAAAATCTACAGGCAGACCAGCCGGCAGGTGGGCAAAATGTTCCGCCACCAGATAATTTTGAACCTGCCAACAACTTAAACGAAGAAGATTACGACGATCTTCCTTTCTAAAAAATTCTTTTGCGGGATTTAGAAATAATTTCGTTTCATATTATAAAAAGCTTAGCATCCTATTAAGAGGGCTAAGCTTTTTCTTTTTGTACTTTTCTTATTCATCTAAAATCCCTGATAATTGCATTATTTACAACATAACGAAAAATTTCCTCCTATTTCTGAAGCCGATGAACAGGGACTATTGGCTATTGGGGGAGATTTGAGTATTCCACGTTTAATTTATGCATATAACCACGGAATTTTTCCCTGGTATGACGATTCACAACCTCTACTTTGGTGGAGTCCCGACCCCAGGATGGTGCTTTTTCCCGAGAAATTAAGAGTTTCTAAGAGTATGAAGAAACTATTTAAAAAAGAAGCTTTTAAAGTAACTTTTGACCAAGATTTTGAACGAGTTATAGAAGCTTGCGCAGAGATCAGGAGGGAAGGCCAACATGGAACCTGGATAACTCCCGAGATAATTAAAAGTTATAGAGAATTACATGAATTTAATCTTGCCCGCTCTGTAGAGGTTTGGCAGGGTGATGAATTGGTGGGCGGACTTTACGGAATTTATCTTAAAGAACAACAGGTGTTTTGCGGTGAAAGTATGTTTGCCAGGGTTAGTAATGCTTCTAAATACGGTTTTATAACCCTGGTTAATCAGTTAAAAGATGAAGGTGTTAAACTCATAGATTGTCAGGTTTACACCAAACACTTAGAAAGCCTTGGCGCTGAAGAAATCCCGAGAAAGAGATTTCTTAAATATTTAGAAATTCCTCTTGAAGATTAATCTGAAGAGAGTTTTTTAACTTCTTTATACCTAAAACAAGTTACTTCGTGATCATTTACCATACCGGTAGCCTGCATATGAGCATACATTACGGTAGAACCTACAAACTTAAATCCCTTTTTCTTTAAATCTTTGCTTAATTTATCACTAATAGCGGTAGTTGCAGGAGCTTTTTTGTAATCTTCTATTGCGTTCTGAATTGGTTCACCCTCTACAAAACTCCAGATATACTTGCTGAAACTCCCATATTCTTCCTGAATTTTTATAAAATTTTGAGCGTTGGTTACTGTAGCTCTCACTTTTAATTTATTCCTGATAATCCCCGGATTTTCCAATAATTCCTGAATTTTTTTTTCAGAATATTTAGCGATTTTTTTGTAGTCAAAATCATCAAAAGCTTTTCTGAAATTTTCTCGTTTTCGCAACACGGTAATCCAGCTTAAACCGGCTTGAAATGTTTCCAGGATTAGAAATTCAAAGATGGTTTCATCATCATAAACAGGAACGCCCCATTCATTATCGTGGTATGCTTCGTAAAGTGCATCGCCTTCACACCAGCCACAGCGTTGTAATTTCGTCATTTTAATTAAGGTTTAAAATTGTAGGTAATAGTGCCGGGTTGTTCGTTTCTTCCCACCAATTGGGAGAATACGGCATTGGCGGCATATTCTAATGCGTTTTCTATCAGGCATTCGTTATCTGAAGTTGAACTTGCTTTATTAATTCCGGTATCAATTACACGACCTTCAGCGTTTACAGTGATATTCACTACAATTTTTCCGGCCCTGTCGCAGGTATAAATGGGATTAGGAATAGAGATTGCATTTCTTCCGCGCAGCGAAAATGAGATGGAACTATTTCTTAAACTTCCCGATTGGGTAGAAATATCTTTGGAAGAAGCATCGCCATCAGATCGTTTTTTTGTTTCAGATTTACTTCCGGTAGCGAAAGTACCCTTAGTAGAACTTTCCGTTTCGTTTTCTGAACTTTTTTCCTGTTGCGCACTATTCTGTTCTAAGATTTCATCTAATTCTCTGTTGAAATTTTCTTCCCGCGCTTCCTGGTTTTCATTAAAAGCTCTATGTGTTTCGGGAGAATTATTAGAATTTTGCGGTTCTGCTTCTTCTTCCGGAATTTCTTCTTCCTCCTCAGTTTGTGTATATTCTTCTAGATCTACCAACATTTCTTGTTGGTACTTTTGTTTTTGGGAAAGGTTAAAATTATAAAGGCCAAGAATTAAAACCGAACAAAAAAGTACGGTTATTATAAGGGCTTTATGTTTATCGAAAAAATCCATGCTATAAAATAAAACGTGTAATGTTCTATTTTATGCTGAAGGTAATAATTTTTCAAAAGATTGAAGGTCTAAAGCTTCTTCTATAGTGAATTCTCCTACACGCGTTCGTTTAAGAGAAGAGAGGTAGGCACCAGAACCAAGCGCAATTCCAAAATCGTTAGCCATACTTCTTATATAGGTGCCTTTACTGCAAACTATTCTAAAATCTACTTCGGGAAACCGTGGGGCATCTACTTCAAATTTGTGGATGGTAACCGGCCTGCTCTCTAATTTCACGTCTTCTCCTTTCCTGGCGTATTCATAAAGGCGTTTCCCATCTTTTTTTAAAGCAGAAAATACCGGCGGGGTTTGTTCAATTTCTCCTGTAAGCTGAAGCGCGGCGCCATCTAAATCTTCATCAGCAATATGTGCAGTGTCGTAGGTTTTATCTACTTCAGTTTCCATATCGTAAGAAGGGGTTGTGGCACCCAGGGTAAAAGTTCCAGTATATTCTTTTTCGGTTCCTTGCAGCTCGGGAATCTTTTTGGTGAATTTCCCAGTGCATATTACCAAAACTCCGGTAGCCAAAGGGTCTAAAGTACCGGCGTGGCCTACTTTTATCTTTTTTATTCCGCAGCTTTTTCTAATTAACCAACGCACCTTGTTAACCAACTGAAATGATGTCCACTCCAATGGCTTATCAAAAACCAGGATCTGGCCGGTTTTAAAATCTTCCGGAGTGAATTTTTCAATTTCTGTGGTCATAAAGGTTTATTTGGTTTCTCCTTAGAAAAGTAATTCCAAGAAAAATTTATTTAATTATAATAAGCAACCGCTATAGAAACAATTCCTGCGATAAAACAGTATATGGCAAAATAAGAGAGCTTACTCTTCTTTACAATACTAATCATCCAGGTACAAGCTGCGAGCCCGGCAAGAAAAGAGGCAATAAAACCAATGGCTAAAATAGAGAAAGATGTTGTGCTTTCCATTAAGTTGCCATCTAAAAGATCTTTGGCTATTTTTCCTAAAATTAAAGGAACAACCATTAAAAATGAAAATCTTGCCGCTTTGGTTTTATCGTTTCCCAATAATACCGAAGTAGAGATTGTAGCGCCACTACGGGAAATTCCGGGTAAAATTGCGATTGCCTGGGCTACTCCAATAACAAAAGCATTGCTGTAACTTACAGGTTTATCGGTATTTTTGGCTTTATCGGCCAACCACAATAGTAAGGCAGTAACAATAAGCATAAAGCCTACAAAAATAATATTGCCGCCAAACAGACTTTCTAATTGCTCTTCGAAGAAAACCCCAATAATCGCAGCAGGAATCATGGAAAGAATAATCTTGAATGAAAATTTAAATTCATCGTTCCATTTAAATTGAAACAGGCCTTTAAAAATTTCTGCTACATCTTTTCTAAAAACCACAATGGTACTCAATGCCGTTGCAGCGTGGAGAATAACTGTAAAAAGTAGGGATTCACTGGGTATGCTATTATCGCCCAGCAGGGCTTTGCCAAGTTCCAGGTGGCCACTGGAAGAAACAGGTAAAAATTCGGTTAACCCCTGGATTATCCCCAGAATGGCAGCATCTAATTCGTTCAATGTAGGTTACTTTTTGGGATTTAATAAAATGGCATAAACTTCTATTGCGAAACCAAGAAGTACTAAAGTTGGAGCAAGACGAATACGCTGAAAATTATAAATATCTGGATTAAAAGAATTGGGATCCTCACTGCCACCACCGGCCATTAGAATAAAACCTAAAGCTATTACCGCCAGCCCTATAAACATAAACTGGTAATTCTTCTTTTCAAAAATGAAGTATTTTTTATGATCTGTGGGTTGCTGTTTTTTACTCATAGTAAGCGATAAGGTATAAAGCGTGTATTTTTAATTCCAGGGTTAAAGCTTCAAAATTAACTAATTTATGTTGAAACAGTAGTATTGAAATAATTAAAAATAAAATAATAAAAAAGCCATACGGTAGGGCGTATGGCTTTAGTCTTAAAGGGCTTAAAATTTTAAGCAGCGTGGTAAATGTTGTAGTGGTTCAGGATTTCCTGATAGAAATCCATGCTTTTTTCGTCTTTTTTTAGACAGGATTTTAGAAAACGTTCTAAGTCCTGGCATTCAAAAGTAATTCCTGTGTACTTACGTTTTCCAACCGGTATTTTTAAATCTACCGTTTGTTCCTTGTAATTAATTTTTACATTTTTTGCATCAAAATATTTTTTGATAATAGCACGATGCATAAGATTATAATTTGAATTCTCTTCAGAATCAAAATTATAAATACTGTAAGAAATCAGGTTTTTTACCTCATCTAATGTGGTATTTGGGTTAGTATTATTATTCATAGGTGTTGGTATTAGGTGTTAGCGTTCGCTAAATTACACCATGATTTCCTTTTCTCTGTTAAAAAAGTTCTAATAATCCTATGATTAGCAAATATTTAACGACTAAATAAACTTTTTGTATTTTTTTTAAACTTAGAAGCCATTTATGTGAGAGAAAAGTACTACAGTAAGTTTAAGGGGTTTCCCTTATAGCGATGAAACGAAGTTTTTTGTATCTAATTAATCGCTATTTCTAGTGGCGGGTGAAGATATCGGTATTTATTATCTAAACAGGACGCATTTACATATTTTGTTCCTCCTACAGTAGTAATTCCATAAGAATCGTGCACGTGGCCAAAAATATGAAACTTAATTTTTCGATTTTCTATGGTTTTAAATAGCGAAGCGCAACCAATAGACCTTCCATTATTTAAAACGTCTTTAATTTTATATGGTGGGGTGTGAGATATTAGTACGTTAGTATCTGCAGGAATTTTTTCCCAGTGAGCATCTATTTCCTGGGATTGTGGTTGGTTAAAAGCCCAGGTGCCATCACCGGGAGTTACCGGGGAGCCCCAAAATTTAATACTGTTAATTGTAATTTCACTTTCCTTTAAATAATGAACGTTTTCAGGGATAATTTCCT
Source organism: Salegentibacter sp. UBA1130 (assembly GCF_002311535.1). Lineage (NCBI taxonomy): Bacteria > Pseudomonadati > Bacteroidota > Flavobacteriia > Flavobacteriales > Flavobacteriaceae > Salegentibacter > Salegentibacter sp. UBA1130. The sequence continues at coordinate 131,103 of NZ_DCAP01000027.1, forward strand.
GAATTTCTTCTTTGCTGGATTTTTCGAAAAAGAAATCGTGATTGCCGGCAATAAAAATTTTGTGTTCATGTGGCTGTGAAGAAAACCATTTTAGAAAATCTACCACTTCCCTTTTAGTCCCTCCTTCGGTAATATCTCCCGCGTGAATTAAAATATCTCCCCCGGGAATAGGAATTTGTTCGTGCTTATTATGAGTGTCTGAAATGCAAATTAACTTCATACGTAAGGGCAAAATATAAAAAAATCCGAAAGAATGAATCTTCCGGATTTTACTCTTTTAAAACTTTGACTCTTAATTTTCTTCAGATTCTTCTTCCGAAGAAATATAGTCTTTATCTATAGGTAGTAATTTATTAGTTATTTTAGTTACAGAAAATGCCACAATTACTGCAGTAACTGCAAAAAATAGAAACTTAATAAGAAGGCTGTCGCTTAGCGCAAAACTATACACCGCAAGAAAAATTTCTACGGCAATAAATACTATTTTTATACTAAGCTTAAAAATCATAATTTCTATTAGGTTACGGGGCAAATATACAATCAAAAACCATTGAAAATTTGATACTTATAGGCTTTTGCTAAAATTTAACGCAAAGAAAACTTTGGGGTTAAATTTTTAAGTTAAAAACTCTTAAACAGTGAGGCTAAGTGTTTTGAAATTGTAAATTTCGGTCATAAAAAATGCGAGTTTGAAGAAAAAATCTAAATTATTCCTGAGTTTTATTGTTATTCTTATTGTTTTGGCTATTGCTATAATTGGAGGCAATATTTTTATTGAAAATAAAATGGAAACCGCCCTGGAAGAAAATCTTAAAAAGGCCGAATTTAAATATGAAGATCTTAATGCAAGCCTCCTTGGCAGAAGTGCATCAATAAGTAATCCCGTTTATAATAAGAACGGAATGCAAATTAATGCGGAAGAAATTAAGATAGACGGGATTGATATTTTGGAATATATAAACAATAAAAATATTGAAATAAATACCTTAAAATTTACTAAACCTGAAGTGACAATATATACTGAAGCTGAAAAAGAAAAAGACACTTCAGAAAAAGGAAATTCGGCTGAAATAGACCTTTTAATCAAATCGGTTGAGGTGGTTGATGGCAATTTTAAAATGGCTAAAAACGATTCGGTTAAAAAGCAACTTTTTGCAAATATCCCTTCCCTAAATTTAAAACAAGTAAGTGTAAATCGGGAATCTTTAAAAAGTGCACTACCTTTTAATTACGAGGATCTCGAAATGATTTCAGATAGTTTATTTTTCAATCTCAACGATTTGCATGATATGTATGTTGAAAAGATGGAAATGAATGAAAACTCTCTTATTTTCAGCAATATTGAAATGAAACCTTTATATGATAAGCAGGAATTTCAGAAACATATTCCTTATGAAAAAGACAGGTTTAATTTGAGCCTGGGAGAATTAACTTTAGAATCTTTTAACTGGAGTTTTAAGAACGATTCCCTTAGCCTGGAAAGTAGTACTACTACAATAACAAATGGCGATATTAAGATATACCGGGATAAGCAAGTGAAAGACGATCCCCGGCAAAAGCCTATGTATAGTAAAATGATTAGAGAACTGCCTTTTAAGCTAAAACTAGATACGCTTAAGGTTAATAACCTGGCAATACAGTACCAGGAGTTGGTGAATCCAAAGAGAGGGCCCGGGAAAGTAACCTTTAAAAATCTTAATGCCAGTATTTATAATATTAGTAATGTAAATATGGATGCTGAAGATTTCCCCAGAACAGATATTGATGTGCAAACTCAGTTTCAGGGGGAGGCCAAATTAAATGTAAACTGGAATTTTGATATCTCAAATAGAGCTGATGTATTCTCAATTTCCGGGCAAATGGATAGGATTTCCAGCGAAGGGATTAACCAGTTTATGGAGCCGGCCTTAAACGTGAAAGCTGAAGGTGGAATTAGAGATATACAATTTAATTTTACGGGGAACAATCAGAATTCTACCGGAGATATGAAACTGGTGTACAGAGATTTTAAAGTAGAAGTGCTGCAAAATGACGGGGAAGAAGAGAATAAGTTTCTTTCGGCATTAGCCAATCTAATTGTAAATAACGATGCCACTTCAGAAGAAAAAGAGCAGGAAGGCATAAAAACCCAACGAACCCAAAATAAATCTTTCTGGAATTACCTCTGGAAAAATGTTAGAAACGGTGCTTTAAAATCCTTTCTTTAAATTTTAAAGGTAACAACCGGCATGTTGGCGTGATTTACTAAATCTTCACTAATACTACCGTTAAAAAAATGAGCCAGACCTTTGCGTCCATGGGTGCTAATGCCAATTAAAGCTTTTTTCTGTTTCATAGCGAAATTTAAAATTCCCTTTTCTACACTCACATCATTGTAAATATGCATTTTGTAATCGTGTATATTAAAACCTGAGACAAAATTTTCTATACGCTCCCGTACTTCGGTGCTGGTAATAAAGTTATTAGGGGTGTTTATAAAAAGTAAATGGAATTTTGCTTCTATTAATTGCGCAAAGTTGTAAGCTTTCTCTAGCGTATGTTTGTTGCTGCCATCGGCATCTGTGGCAAAAATAAAATTTTCAACTTCAAAATTCCCGTGTTCATTTTTAATTACAAGTACCGGTATATTGGAAGAACGCACCACTTTTTCGGTATTACTACCAATAAACATTTCTTTAAAACCGCTTGCGCCGTGAGAACCCATAATAATTATATCACAATCATAATCCTCGCTAACTTCCATAATTCCGTCAAAAGCCTGGTGAAACATTACGGTTTCGTGAACTTTAATATCTTTTAAAAAAGGTCTTTGCATAAGTTTTGCAAACCGCTGGTGAGCCAGTTTCATAAAGAAAATAGATTCCGGTAAATTTTGGCTATTGCCGCCGGCCACAGGATCTATAAGCTGCATGGGGAGCTCTAACATATGTAGAAGATAGATCTCACTATTATGTTTTTTGGCTAATTGCGCCGCAATTTTTAGTGCGTGTTCGGCGGTATCAGAAAAGTCGGTAGGAACGAGTATCTTTTTCATTAATTCCTCTAAAAGATTAATAATGATTGCTTTATTAAAGTTAAGAATAAAATTTCATTTAAAGTCTGGTTTTCTTTCTCTGAAATTATTATTATATTTGCAGCGTTGAAACTAAAAAAGTACAGCGAGGGGACATAAAGTCCCCTCTTTTTATAAGCTATGTTGCAGGATAAAGTAGAAAATTTGTTGAAGGAAGCTTTCCAGGAAAATAATTCACTATTTTTAATAGACCTAAACATTACCAACGACAACAAGATATCTGTTGTGATAGATGGTGATAATGGGGTTTCTGTTAACGATTGTATTGCGGTAAGTCGCAAGATTGAACACAATCTAGACAGGGAAGAAGAAGATTTTTCTTTGGAAGTTAGTTCGGCTGGAGTTTCTGAGCCTTTACACCTGGAACGGCAATACAGGAAAAACCTGGGTAGAAAACTACAGGTGACTACCAATAACGAAAAAATTGAAGCAACTTTAACCCATGTAGATCAGGACGGGATTAAGCTTAACTGGAAAGCCAGGGAGCCAAAACCGGTAGGAAAAGGAAAGCATACCGTAGAAAAAGAAGCGGTATTGCCATATTCTGAGATTACAGACGCTAAAGTTATGATAACATTTTAACCTCAAATTGATATGGAAAATATCGCCTTGATTGAGTCATTTTCAGAGTTTAAAGATGACAAATTGATAGATCGTGTAACGCTTATGGCCATCCTTGAAGATGTGTTTAGAAGTGCGTTAAAGAAGAAATATGGTGAAGACGATAATTTTGATATTATTGTAAACCCAGATAAAGGGGATTTAGAGATTTGGAGAAACCGGGTTGTAGTGGCCGATGGTGAGGTAGAAGATCCTAATCAGGAAATTTCCCTTACTGAAGCCAGGAAAATTGAGCCCGATTTTGAAGTGGGTGAAGATGTATCAGAAGAAGTAAAACTTGTAGATTTGGGGCGCCGTGCAATTTTAGCTTTAAGACAAAATCTTATTTCAAAAATTCACGAACACGATAACACCAATATTTTCAAGCACTTTAAAGAGCTTGAAGGCGAAATTTACACCGCAGAAGTTCATCATATTAGGCATAGAGCCATTATTTTGTTAGACGACGAAGGAAATGAGATCGTATTACCAAAAGATCGCCAGATTCCTTCAGATTTTTTCAGAAAAGGAGATAACGTAAAAGGAATTATAGAAAGTGTAGAGCTTAAAGGCAATAAGCCCACAATTATACTTTCACGTACGGCTCCGGTATTCCTTGAAAAACTATTTGAACAGGAGATTCCTGAAGTTTTTGATGGATTAATTACCATTCAAAATGTGGTTCGTGTTCCTGGTGAAAAGGCTAAAGTAGCGGTAGATACTTATGATGATAGAATTGATCCTGTTGGTGCCTGTGTAGGTATGAAAGGTTCCAGAATTCATAGTATTGTACGCGAATTGGGGAATGAGAATATAGATGTGATCAATTTCACCAATAACGACCAGTTATATATTACCAGGGCCCTGAGTCCTGCAAAAATTACATCTATTAAATTAGATGAAGAAAATAAAACGGCCGAGGTTATGCTGAAGCCGGAAGAAGTTTCTAAAGCCATTGGCCGTGGAGGTCATAATATTAGGCTTGCCGGGCAGTTAACCGGTTACGAAATAGACGTTTTCAGAGAAGGAGTTGAAGAAGATGTAGAATTGAAGGAATTCTCTGATGAAATTGAAGATTGGGTAATTAAGGAATTTTCAAGAGTTGGGCTGGACACTGCAAAAAGTGTTTTGGAACAGGAATTGGAAGACCTTATTAGACTTACCGATTTAGAAGAAGAAACCATTCGCGAAGTAGTGAAGGTTTTAAGAGAAGAATTTGAAGAGTAGTAAAAAACTCATTGAATATATAATAATTAAAAGAGGTTAATTTAGAGGGCAATTTATGGCTGAAGCAAAAACAATGCGACTAAACAAAGTATTACGTGAATTCAATATTTCGTTAGACCGGGCTGTAGAATTTTTAAATTCTAAGGGTCACGATATTGAGGCGCGTCCTACTACCAAAATCTCATCCGAAGTTTATCAGGTGCTTTCTGATGAATTTGAGACCGATAAGTCTAAGAAAGTCGAGTCTAAAGAAGTTGGTGAGGAAAAAAGAAAGGAGAAGGAAGAATTGCGTTTAGCAAGAGAAAGAGAGCTCGAAGAAAAGCGCAAAGCCGAGGAGAAGAAAGAGGACGAGAAGCGCAAAGAAGAGGCAGTTACTGCCAGAGCTAAATTAGCCGGTCCTAAAAAAGTAGGTAAAATAGACCTGGATAAAAAACCAGAGAAAAAAGCCGAAAAAGAAGAGGAGAAACCAGCGCCAGCCGAATCTAAGCAGCCAGAGGAAGCTAAAAAGCCTGAAGCCGAAATAGAAAAGCCTGAACCTCAAAAACCTATAGAAGAAGCACCTTCTAAAGAGGAGAAAAAGCCCGAAGAAGTTTCTAAAAAAGAGGAAACTCATTCAGAAAAAGAAGAAGAGCCTAAAGAGGCTGAGTCAATGACTCATAAAACTAATTATACCAAACTTAACGGCCCTAACTTTACCGGAAAGAAAATTGACCTTTCTCAATTTAAAAAACCGGAAAAGAAGAAAGACGAAAAGAAAGCTGCCGAGGAGAAGAAGGAGAAAGAAAAGCGTAAAAAGCGTCGTCGTAGAATTAGTAAAGATGTGAAGCCTGGAGCTTCAAATCAGGGTGGTGGTAAGAAAGGAGCCCCTAGAAAAAGAGCTAAACCTATTACTAAAGAAGAGCCTAGCGAAGAAGAAGTTCAAAAGCAGGTTAGAGAAACCCTTGAAAAACTTCAGGGTAAATCTGGTAAAGGTAAAGGAGCTAAATATAGAAGAGATAAAAGAGATCAACACCGTCAACGTTCAGAAGACGATCTTGCACAGCAGGAAACAGATAGTAAAATCCTTAAGGTTACAGAGTTTGTAACCGTAAGTGAAGTTGCTACGATGATGGATGTGCCGGTAACGAAAGTAATTTCGGCCTGTATGTCTCTTGGAATGATGGTAACGATGAATCAGCGTTTAGATGCTGAAACACTTTCTATTGTTGCAGATGAATTTGGGTACGAAGTAGACTTTGTAACTGCAGATATTGAGGAAACAGTAGAAGAAGTTCCTGAAAATCCTGAAGATCTTGAAGAAAGAGCGCCAATTGTAACTGTAATGGGTCACGTAGACCACGGTAAAACTTCTTTGCTGGATTATATTCGTAAAGAAAATGTTATTGCCGGGGAAAGCGGGGGTATTACACAGCATATTGGAGCCTACGGTGTAGAGCTTAAAAACGGTCAAAAAATGACCTTCCTGGATACTCCTGGTCACGAAGCCTTTACGGCGATGCGTGCCCGTGGTGCACAGATAACAGATATCGCGATTATTGTAATCGCTGCAGATGATGATGTAATGCCGCAAACCAAAGAGGCTATTTCTCACGCCCAGGCTGCCGGTGTTCCTATCGTCTTTGCTATCAATAAATCTGATTTGCCAACGGCGAATCCAGAGAAAATTAAAGAAAAACTGGCAGGGATGAACTTGCTTGTTGAAGACTGGGGTGGTAAGGTTCAGTCGCACGATATATCAGCTAAAACAGGAATGGGAGTTGAAGAACTTCTTGAGAAAGTTTTGCTGGAATCTGAAATTCTTGAATTAAAAGCTAATCCGTCTAAAACTGCAACAGGTACCGTAGTAGAGGCTTTCCTTGATAAAGGTAGAGGTTATGTAGCTACCATTATTGTGCAGGCGGGAACCTTAAAAATTGGAGACTATGTATTAGCAGGTCGCCATAGCGGTAAGGTGAAAGCGATGCACGATGAACGTGGACACGAGGTTAAAGAAGCAGGACCAGCAACGCCGGTTTCTATTCTTGGACTTGATGGTGCGCCGCAAGCGGGTGATAAGTTTAAAGTGATGACAGATGAGCGTGAAGCTAAAGATATCGCTGCTAAACGAACTCAGTTGCAACGTGAGCAGAGTGTTAGAACTCAGCGTCATATTACCCTTGATGAAATTGGACGTAGAATTGCTTTAGGTGACTTTAAAGAGCTTAATATTATCCTTAAAGGTGATGTGGATGGTTCTGTAGAAGCCTTAACCGATAGCTTCCTTAAATTATCTACTGAAGAAATTCAGGTAAATATTATTCATAAAGGAGTAGGTGCTATTACCGAAAGTGATGTGTTACTTGCCTCGGCGTCAGATGCGGTAATTATTGGATTTAACGTACGTCCTGCTGGAAATGCAAGACAGGTAGCCGATAAAGAAGAAATTGATATCAGAACTTACTCGATTATATACGATGCAATCAACGATCTTAAAGATGCGATGGAAGGAATGCTTTCTCCAGAGCTTAAAGAAGAGATCACTGGTACTGCAGAGATTAGAGAAACCTTTAAGATTTCTAAAGTAGGAACTATTGCAGGTTGTATGGTTACTTCCGGTAAAATCTACAGAAGTTCTGGAATACGTTTAATTCGTGAAGGAGTAGTGGTGTATACCGGCGAACTTGCTTCTTTAAAACGTTTTAAAGACGATGTTAAAGAAGTAGCCAAAGGTTACGATTGTGGTATCCAGGTTAAGAATTACAACGATATTAAAGAAGGGGATGTTATAGAATCATTCCGTGAAGTAGAAGTGAAAAAGAAACTTAAATAATTAAGTTTACTCTTAAATAGAAAAAAGCGGCTATAGGGCCGCTTTTTTTATGGTTTTATTTAAAATAAATTAAAAGTCTATTTAAATTAATTTTTTGCTGAAGAATTATCTGCGTCTGGGTTTTGGAATAAAAGCAGAAGGGAAGCTTTCTTTTATTTTTAAAAGCGCCCTGTCGGCTTCCAAACGATTCCTGAAGTTACCAACCCAAACCTTATAATTAGGCGCTTCGTAAGCGATTAGTGAAGGGTATTCAAATTTGCTTCGGTAATCTTTTATTACCTCGTTTGCTTCTCCATTATTTCCGTAGAAAAGTTGAATCTTATAGCGGTCTCCAATTTCATTATTCTCGCTCATTTCAGATTTTAACTCCAAAAGTTTAGAGAGCTTATCGTCTTCACTTATATTTATCTGGCCTTCCTGAGCTGTTAAATTCAGTAAAGAAAATCCTGAAAGAAAACAACTTAAGAGTATTTTGTTTATGCTTAATTTTCTCATAGTTATTTATTTAAGGCAAAAGTATAATTTAATAACTTAAACAAGCCTGGTTTTATTATTTAGAACTGATATAAATTACCGATTAACACTTATCTAACATTCCTAAAATCGACTATAAGTATTACTTTTGTTGCCGAATTTAAGGGTACAAAGTGTTAATATTACTAAGGCTTAAGGCTTTAAAAACCGTACCAAAGTTAAGACGTTAATTCAACTTATAATATGAAAAAGGTGAAATACCGCCACTCAACTTCGCGACTATTGCTCTTAAGTGTAGCATTTTTTATCTCATTTAGCGTTTTGGGAATTGCACAGGAGGAGGCCTCTCAGGATGCCGCAGGGGAAGGCCAGGAGCAAACCGATGAATCATCGGGTGAATCTTCAGAAGCTGACGCAGCTGCTGCGTCAGATCTCGGGGATCCTGCGAATGGGAAATCTCTGTTTAATTCACTTTGTGCTGCCTGTCACAAACCATATTCCGCGGGTATTGGTCCTGCTCTTCACGGCGTTACCGAGAAGAGAGAAATGGATTGGTTGTACCGCTGGATTAAAAACAGCCAGGATTTAATTTCGTCTGGAGACGACCAGGCCGTTGCGATCTACGAAGAGTATAATCAAACCGCAATGCCGGCTTTTCCTCAATTATCAGATGCTGATATTGATGATATCCTTGCTTATGTAGAACAGCCGAAACCAGAACCTCAAGCGGCGCAAACCGGTGGGGAGTCAGGTGGAGGAGATTCTTCTGGTGGTGGTGTATCGGTAAATGTTATTCTTGCAATTTTGGTGTTCGTTCTGGTAATGCTGCTTGCGGTATTATTCCTCGTAAACAAAACACTTAGAAATTTTGCTCAGGCAAGTGGTGTTGTAGTTCCTGAAAAACCTAAAAGAAAACCAATTTGGAAGTCTTTCGTTGAAAATCAATTCCTTGTTTTAATAAGTGCTGTTTTTGGCTTACTGGTAATTGGTTGGTTTGCTTACGGCTTCTTTATGCAGGTTGGGGTAGATCAGGGTTATGAGCCAATTCAGCCAATACATTATTCACATAGAATTCACGCTGGTGATAATCAGATAGATTGTAAATACTGTCACTCTTCAGCCAGAACATCTAAGCAGGCGGGTATCCCATCGCTTAATGTATGTATGAATTGTCATAAATCAATTTCAGAAGTAGCTCCAGAAACTGCTACGGCTGAATATTCAAAAGAATTTTATGACGGTGAAATTGCAAAACTTTATGATGCTGTAGGTTGGGATCCGGCAGAACAGGATTATACTGGTGAGGAAAAACCGGTTAAATGGGTTCGTATTCATAATCTTCCAGATTTCGCATACTTTAATCACTCTCAACACGTATCGGTTGCCGGGGTGCAATGTCAGAAATGTCACGGTCCAATCGAAGAGATGGAAGTGGTTTATCAAGACGCTCCTTTAACTATGGGATGGTGTATTAATTGCCACCGTGATACCAAAGTTAGAATGGAAGGAAATGAGTACTATGAGAAAATTCACGAAGAATTGTCTAAAAAGTATGGTGTAGAGGAGCTTACAGTAGCTCAAATGGGTGGTCTTGAATGTGCCAAATGCCATTACTAAAAATTTTTTCCCGGGTGTTCGGGGTTAATAAAGAAGTTAATATCTAGATATATATGTCATCAAACAAAAAATACTGGAAAAGTGTTGAAGAGCTAAATGAAAACAGCTCTGTTGTTGAGACGCTCCAACAAAAAGAATTTGCTGAAGAGATTCCGGTTAATGAATTTCTTGGGGATAAAGATTCTCTTGAAAGTTCAAAAACTTCAAGAAGGGATTTCTTAAAATATGTTGGGTTTAGTACAGCAGCGGCCTCATTGGCTGCCTGTGAAGGTCCTGTGATTAAGTCTATTCCTTACGTGGTACAGCCAGAGCGTATTGTTCCCGGGGTGGCTAACTACTATGCCTCTACAATTGCCGATGGTTTTGATTTTGCCAGTGTACTGGTAAAAACCAGGGAAGGAAGACCTATTAAGATTGAAAATAATGAATTGTCGAAGTCTAAAAGCGGGGTTAACTCTCGTGTTCATGCTTCGGTATTGTCAATGTATGACGCTAATAGGGTGAAACGCCCAATGATTGAAGGAAGAAATGTTTCCTGGGAAGAATTTGACCGCGAGGTTGGAAATGCCCTTAATAATGTTTCTGGTGATATTGTTTTAATGACGCAAACTTTTGCCAGTCCTTCAACTACAAAATTAATCAATGAGTTTTCAGAAAAGTATCCAAATGTTCGTCACGTTGTTTACGATACGGTTTCTGAAGATGCTGCTTTAAATGCATTTCAGTCTAAATTCGGGCAACGTGCCTTACCAAATTACGATTTTTCTAAAGCTGAAACCATAGTTTCTGTTGGAGCCGATTTTCTTGGTGACTGGCAGGGTGGTGGTTATGATGCGGGCTATGCCAAAGGTCGTGTGCCGAAAGAAGGCAAAATGTCCCGTCATATTCAGTTTGAATCTAATATGAGCTTAAGTGGTGCAAATGCTGATAAGCGTATTCCTGTAACACCATCTCAGCAAAAAGTTGTTTTGGCTGCGCTTTATGGATATGTTGCAGGTGGATCTTCTACCAGCAATTTACCTGCTAAAATTGACGATGCGGTTGTAAAAGCGGCTCGTCAATTAAGAAAGGCCGGAAGTGGAGCTGTTGTGGTTTCTGGAATTCCTGATGATAATGCGCAGGCTTTAGTACTTGCAATTAATGAAGCTCTTGGAAGTGGTGTTATGGATACCGCTAATGCAAGAATGATTCGCCAGGGTAATTCTCAGGCGGTAATGCAAGCTGTAAAAGATATGAAATCTGGATCTGTTGGTGCAGTGTTGATGGCTGGGGTAAATCCTGCTTATTCGTTGCCAAATGGAGAAGAATTCGCTGAAGCTCTTGCAAATGTAGAAGTTTCTCTTGCCTTTAGTATGAGCCCAGATGAAACTGCTAAACTTTGTAAATATGTAGCCGCGACTCCTCATTACTTAGAGAGTTGGGGTGATATTCAATATACTACTTCAAACTTTAGTTTAATGCAACCTGCAATTAGACCATTGTTTGATACCAGACAATTTCAGGATTGTTTGTTGAAGTGGACAGATAATAATCAATCTTACCACGATTATATAAAAGAAACCTGGAGTGGTAATATTTCTTCATGGAATACTGCCCTTCACGATGGTGTTTTTGGAGCAACCTCGCCTGTAAATGTAGAAACTGCTGAAGGTTCCGGGTCTATAAATGTGACCACGGCGGCCAGTGAATTGGTACGTTCTGCAGAAGGTGAAGGTATGGAGTTAACGCTTTATACAAAACCATCTATGGGTGATGGCCAACAGGCTAACAACCCGTGGTTGCAGGAAATGCCAGACCCTCTAACCAGGGCATCCTGGGATAATTATCTAACGGTTTCTAAATCTGATGCTGAAGCTTTAGGTTTAGAAAATGATAGTGATTCTAATGGAGGTTTAAACGGAAGCTATGTTAACGTAACTGTAGATGACACAACCGTTAATAATGTTCCTGTAATTATTCAACCGGGACAGGCTAAAGGTTCAGTAGGACTTGCGCTTGGTTATGGTAAGAAAGAAGGATTGCAAAAAGAAATGCAGGTAGGTGTAAACGCTTATCCTTTATATAAGAATTTAAATGCTGTGCAGTCGGTAACTATTGAAAAAGTTTCCGGAATGCACGAATTTGCCTGTGTGCAGCTTCACAATACTTTAATGGGACGTGGAGATATTATAAAAGAAACCACGCTAGAAATTTTCAATACAAGAAATGTTAGCGAATGGAATTCTGTTCCAAATGTTTCTTTAGATCACGTTGAAAAACCGGTAACTTCTCCTGAGGTTGATATGTGGGATGGTTTTGACCGTAGTATTGGTCACCATTTTAATCTTTCAATAGATCTTAATGCGTGTACCGGTTGTGGTGCCTGTGTTATTGCCTGCCACGCCGAAAATAATGTTCCGGTTGTAGGTAAAAGTGAAGTTAGAAGATCTCGTGATATGCACTGGTTGCGTATTGACAGGTATTATTCTTCTGAAGATACTTTTATAAACGATCTGGATAAAAAAGAAAATATCTCTGGTTTAGGAAGTTCTCTTTCTGAATTTGGGGAATTGGAAGAGCCTGCAGATAATCCGCAGGTAGTATTCCAACCTGTAATGTGTCAACACTGTAACCACGCTCCTTGTGAGACTGTGTGTCCTGTTGCTGCAACTTCTCACGGAAGACAGGGGCAAAACCAAATGATCTATAACCGTTGTGTAGGTACAAGATATTGTGCAAACAACTGTCCTTATAAAGTGCGTCGTTTCAACTGGTTTAATTACGCTCAAAACGAAGAGTTTGATTACCATATGAATAATGACCTAGGAAGAATGGTTATTAATCCTGATGTAACAGTGCGTTCTAGAGGGGTTATGGAAAAATGTTCTATGTGTATTCAAAAAACACAGAAAACAATTCTTGATGCCAAGCGTGAAGGAAGAGAAATTGAAGATGGTGAATTCCAAACGGCTTGTTCTGCTGCTTGTGATAAAGGCGCTATGACCTTTGGTGATATTAACAAAGAAGGAGCAGTAATTCGCGATAGAAAAGAAGATGATAGAATGTATCACTTGTTGGAATATGTGGGTACTAAACCTAATGTGATGTACCAAACAAAAGTTAGGAATACAACAGAAGCTTAATAAATTAATAAAGAAATCAATTAAAAAAGGATATGTCTCATTACGAAGCACCTATACGAAAGCCTTTAGTTACCGGGGATAAAAGCTACCACGACGTTACCGTGGATGTGGCTGCGCCGGTAGAAGGAAGGGCGAATAAATCCTGGTGGATTGTCTTTTCAATTGCCCTTGTTGCCTTTCTTTGGGGTGTAGGTTGTATAATTTACACTATTTCCACAGGTATTGGTACCTGGGGGCTTAATAAAACTGTAGGCTGGGCCTGGGATATTACCAACTTCGTTTGGTGGGTAGGTATTGGTCACGCCGGGACGCTAATTTCGGCTGTACTTTTATTATTCAGGCAAAAATGGAGAATGGCAATTAACCGTTCTGCAGAGGCGATGACAATCTTCTCTGTAATGCAGGCTGGTTTGTTTCCTTTAATTCACATGGGTCGTCCCTGGTTAGCTTATTGGGTACTTCCTATTCCTAACCAATTTGGTTCGTTATGGGTTAACTTTAACTCGCCACTGCTTTGGGATGTATTTGCGATATCAACTTATCTTTCGGTTTCGCTTGTGTTCTGGTGGACAGGTTTACTTCCCGATTTTGCAATGATTCGTGACCGGGCAATTACTCCTTTCAATAAAAAGATCTACGGAATTCTAAGTTTCGGTTGGAGTGGGCGTGCAAAAGACTGGCAACGTTTTGAGGAAGTTTCTTTGGTACTTGCCGGGTTGGCAACTCCATTAGTACTTTCAGTACACACTATTGTATCTTTTGACTTTGCTACATCTGTTATTCCGGGATGGCACACCACAATTTTCCCTCCTTACTTTGTTGCAGGAGCGGTATTTTCTGGTTTTGCAATGGTGAACACCCTTCTTATTATTATGAGAAAAGTTTCTAATCTTGAGCATTATATTACAATACAGCATATTGAATTGATGAACATAGTAATTATGATCACCGGTTCTATTGTTGGGGTTGCTTATATTACCGAGCTTGTTATTGCTTGGTACTCTGGAGTGGAGTACGAACAATATGCCTTCCTTAACCGGGCAACAGGACCTTATGCCTGGGCTTATTGGGCAATGATGACCTGTAACGTATTTTCTCCACAGTTTATGTGGTTTAAGAAACTACGTACCAGCATTATGTTCTCGTTCTTTATCTCTATCGTGGTAAACATCGGGATGTGGTTTGAGCGTTTTGTGATTATTGTAACTTCACTTCACCGTGATTACCTTCCATCTTCCTGGTCAATGTTTTCTCCAACCTTTGTAGATATTGGTATTTTTATTGGAACCTTAGGATTCTTCTTTGTATTGTTCCTTTTATATGCGAGATCGTTTCCAGTAATTGCTCAAGCGGAAGTAAAAACAATACTTAAATCATCTGGATCTAAATACAAAAAGCTTAGAGCCCAGCATGGAGATGATGTTAAACATTATACTCCTGTAAATGTAGGTGAGCCTAAACAGAATATCGCTAATAAGGTTGATAAAAAAATGGATGATGAAGATGCTTATAAAGAAGGCGATAATGATGGGCATAATGAAACGGTAAATGCAGATGCATTAACGCTGTCTGAAGTTCAAAAGGATAGAATAGACGAAATGTTAGAAAGAACAGGTTCATTTAATCCTGAGAATCAAACGGCAGACGAACTACAAAAACTTAAGGCAGTAGGTCCTTTCCTTGAACAGCGTTTACATCAGGTAGGTCTTTATACCTATGTTCAGGTAAGTAAACTTACCCAGGATGATTTTGAATTGCTTGATGAAGTAATAGAGAACTTCCCTAATTCAGCACAACGTGAAGATTGGGTAGCACAGGCAACTGAACTAAAAAATAAGTAATTAAGATGGCATCAAAAGTTATACACGCTATTTATAATGATGACGACCTGCTTTTGCAAGCTGTAAAGCAGGTAAGAGAGGCCCGTTATCATATTGGTGAAATTTATACTCCAATGCCTGTTCACGGTTTGGATAAAGCTATGGGCCTTGCGCCAACAAGACTTGCTATAACATCTTTTCTATACGGTGTAGTAGGGTTTGTAGTTGCAGTTGCAATGATGAATTTTATAATGATTGAAGACTGGCCTCAGGATATTGGAGGGAAGCCAAGTTTCAGTTTTATTGAAAATATGCCCGCCTTTGTGCCAATTATGTTTGAGCTTACCGTGTTTTTTGCAGCTCACCTTATGGTAATTACTTTTTATATGAGAAGTAAATTGTGGCCATTTAAACAAGCTGAAAATCCCGATGTTAGAACAACCGATGATATGTTCTTGATGGAAATAGATGCAGCAAATCATAACGTAGACGAATTAACCAAATTCCTTTACGATACCGGTGCCGCTGAAATTAAATTAATAGATAATAAATAGCCAGAATGAGAAATTTGTTCTATAAAGCGATAATATTGTTCCTGGTTGGGGGCTTTGTAATGTCTTGTGCAGATAGCGACAAGCCTAATTACCAGTTTATGCCAGATATGTATGAGCCTATAGGTTATGAGGCGTATGGAGAATATGATATTTTTCAAAATGGACAGGAAGCAAAACTCCCTGTAGAAGGTTCTATCCCTAGAGGATGGATGCCTTACGATTATGAAAATACCCCAGATGGAATGGCAAATGCCAAAGCCAACCTTAATAATCCGTTGCCTTATACAGAAGATAATCTAAATGAAGGAAAACAATTATATACCATATATTGTGCAGTTTGTCACGGAGATAACGGTGATGGCCAGGGTATTCTTGCCGAAAGGGAGAAAATACTTGGGGTTCCAGCTTACGATGATGCCGGGCGGGCTATTACCGAAGGTAGTGTTTACCACGTAATCTACTACGGATTAAATACCATGGGTTCTTATGCCTCGCAAACCAGTGAAGAAGAGCGTTGGAAGATTACGCATTATGTGATGAATCTTAAGAACGAGTTAGAAGGTGGTGAAGAAATTCCTTTTGAAGAAGTAAAAGAAGCCTCTATTGCCGAAGCAAACCCAGTAGAAGTAGAAAGAGCTCAGGAAAATGCTGAAGAGGTACAGGGAGAAGGAGCTGTAACCGGCGCTGAAGAGCAAAACAATAATTAAGAATAAAGCATTTAGATCTATAAATATGTACACGCTATCCAGTAAATTAAAATTAACAGCAATTATTTTTATGATTGTTGGTGCCATTGGGCTCGTGATTGGGTTTTTACAGGCGCCATCAAATTTGGATGATGTTAGGGAAATGATGGCTGCAGAAGAGCATCACGGTGAAACATCTCATGCCGAAGAAGGGGAAGCTAACTTCGCTGAAGCGGAACACGGGATGTTGTTAGATGATGAGCCTGGTAGAAATGCAGAGGGTGATCACGCTGCAGAAGCAGGCGCGCATGATACCGAACATCTTGAGCATAAATTACACCAATTGCAGAATAAGCCCTGGGCGGCAATTTATGTAGCAGCATTCTTTTTCTTTATGATCTCTTTAGGTGTTTTAGCTTTTTATGCTTTACAATATGCCTCGCAGTCAGGTTGGTCTCCGGTTTTATTTAGGGTTATGGAAGCCATTTCGGCTTACATTGTTCCCGGCGGGATCATTATGTTTGTACTTTTAGCACTTTCCGGTTTTCATTTGAACCATTTATTTGTATGGATGGATCCTAAAGTTGTAGCGCACGATGAGATTATTCAAAATAAAACAGCATTTCTAAATGTACCTTTCTTCTTAATAAGAGCAGCCATATTTTTAGCTGGTTGGTTCTTATTTAGACATTTCTTAGTAAGAAACTCAAGAAGATTAGATGAGGCAACAGATAACTATTACTTTAAAAAGAACTTTAAACTTGCAGCAGGATTTTTAGTATTCTTCCTTATTTCAGAATCTATTATGAGCTGGGATTGGATTATGAGTTTAGATCCGCACTGGTTTAGTACTTTATTTGGATGGTATGTATTCTCAAGTATGTTCGTTTCAGGAATTACTGTAATTGCTTTAGTAAGTATTTATCTAAAATCAAGAGGTTATTTACCATTTGTTAATAATAGCCATATCCACGATTTGGCCAAATATATGTTCGGTATAAGTATTTTCTGGACCTACCTTTGGTTCTCACAATTTATGCTTATTTGGTATTCAAATATTCCAGAAGAAGTAGTTTACTTTATTAGTAGGATTGAAAATTATGGGTTACCATTCTTTGGTATGGTAGTGTTAAACTTCCTATTCCCATTGCTTGTATTAATGAATAGTGATTATAAAAGAGTAAACTGGTTTGTGGTAATGACGGGTATCGTTATACTTATAGGTCATTATCTTGATGTATTTAATATGGTAATGCCGGCAACTGTGGGAGAATCATGGTTTATTGGAATTCCTGAGATAAGTGCAGTACTTTTCTTTGGAGGATTGTTTACTTTTGTGGTCTTTAGCGCGCTAACTAAAGCTCCGTTACTTGCTAAGCGCAACCCATTTATAAAGGAAAGTGAACATTTCCACTATTAATAAAAGATTTGATTGTTTAAAGAAGAACTTATAAAATGACCGTATTTTTAGTAATAATAGTATTAGCCCTTTTGGCCGTTACCGGTTGGCAAATGTCTAAGATTTTTCAGATGTCTCAGGGGCCGGGAGCCGAGAGTTCTGAAATAGCTAACGACAACGATAATAGACAACAAGCCAAACTAATGCTTTGGTTTATGATCTTTATCTATGTAGGTATGGCTTATAGCTTTTGGCATTGGAGTAAATTATACCTTCCAGAAGCTGCTTCAGAACATGGAAACCAGGTAGATACTTTAATGTTTATTTCCATCGGACTTATTATGGTGGTGCAGGTTATTACCCAGGCCTTGCTACACTGGTTCGCTTATAAATATCAGGGGAAAAAAGGGAAAAGAGCACTCTTTTTCGCCGATAACGATAAACTTGAATTTATCTGGACTATTATTCCGGTAATTACTCTTGCAGGTTTAATAATCTATGGATTATTTACCTGGAGTGATATTATGAATATTAGTGAAGATAATGATCCCATTGTTGTTGAAATCTATGCCAAGCAGTTTAGCTGGCAAGCCCGGTACGCTGGAGAAGATAATACTTTAGGGGAAGCTAACGTGCGTTTTATTGAAGGGATAAACACTGTAGGATTAAATGAGAATGATCCTTATGCAGATGATGATAAGATTACAACAGAGCTTCACCTCCCAGTAGGAAAGGAAGTATTGTTTAAATTTAGATCTCAGGATGTATTACACTCTGCTTATTTTCCTCACTTTAGAGCTCAAATGAACGTAGTACCCGGTATGGTTACCCAGTTTGCTTTTACTCCAGATATTACTACTGAAGAAATGAGGAATTCAGAGTATATGGTAGATAAAGTAAAAACCATTAATGAAATTAGAAAAGATAACAGCGAGGCTTTAATGGCAGAAGGAGAAGCGCCATTAGATTCCTACGAATTTGATTACTTCCTGCTTTGTAACAAGATTTGTGGTGACGCGCACTACAATATGCAGATGAAGATTATTGTTGAAAGCGAGAAAGATTATAACGAATGGTTGAGTAAACAGGATACGTTTGCTTCAACTTTGGAATCACAAGAATAACAGAACTAAAAAGAATATAATTTAGATATGTCAGCAATAGCAACAGCACCGGCTCACGATCACCACGACGATCACGGACATCATCATAAACAAACTTTTATTACTAAATATATATTTAGTACAGATCATAAGATGATTGCCAAGCAATATCTTATTACAGGTATATTAATGGGAATTGTAGGGATTATGATGTCCGTACTTTTCCGTATGCAATTAGCCTGGCCAGAAGAATCTTTTATGCTTTTTGAATGGCTACTGGGAGATAAATGGGCTCCAGACGGAGTAATGACTCCTTCTATTTACCTTGCTTTGGTAACCATTCACGGTACTATTATGGTATTCTTTGTACTAACTGCCGGTTTAAGTGGTACGTTTAGTAACTTATTAATTCCGCTTCAAATTGGCGCACGGGATATGGCCTCTGGCTTTATGAACATGCTTTCATACTGGTTGTTTTTTATCTCTTGTGTGATTATGCTTAGTTCATTATTTATAGAATCTGGTCCTGCATCTGCCGGGTGGACAATTTATCCGCCGCTTAGTGCACTACCTCAGGCTATTGGAGGTTCAGGAATGGGAATGACTCTTTGGTTAATTTCTATGGCTATCTTTATTGCATCATCACTTTTAGGTTCTCTTAACTATATTGTTACTGTTCTTAATCTTAGAACCAAAGGAATGTCTATGATGAGACTTCCACTTACCATTTGGGCATTTTTTGTTACCGCTATTATTGGTGTGGTTTCCTTCCCGGTATTACTTTCGGCAGCACTATTACTTATAATGGATAGAAGTTTTGGAACTTCCTTCTTCCTTAGTGATATTTATCTTGAAGGAGAAGTGTTAAGCCACCAGGGAGGTTCTCCGGTTTTATTTGAACACTTGTTCTGGTTCTTAGGTCACCCCGAAGTTTATATTGTAATTCTACCTGCAATGGGTATTGTTTCAGAAGTTTTAGCAACAAACTCTCGTAAACCAATTTTTGGTTATCGTGCGATGGTTGCTTCAATTTTAGCAATTGCATTCCTTTCTACAATCGTATGGGGTCACCATATGTTCGTTTCAGGGATGAATCCATTCTTAGGTTCTGTATTTACATTTACAACCTTATTAATCGCAATTCCTTCTGCAGTAAAAGCCTTTAACTGGATCACTACGCTCTGGAAAGGTAACCTGCAAATGAACCCTGCGATGCTGTTTTCAATCGGTTTTGTTTCAACATTCATCACCGGTGGTCTTACAGGAATTATCCTTGGAGATTCAACATTAGATATTAACGTTCACGATACATATTTTGTAATTGCCCACTTCCACCTGGTAATGGGTATCTCTGCCATCTACGGTCTTTTAGCCGGGGTTTACCACTGGTTCCCTAAGATGTTTGGCCGCATGATGAACAAGAACCTTGGTTATGTTCACTTCTGGATAACCGCAGTGGGTGCTTACGGGGTATTTTTCCCAATGCACTTTATAGGTCTTGCAGGTTTACCAAGACGATATTATACAAACACGGCATTTCCATACTTTGATGACCTTGCCGATGTTAACGTGATTATCACTGTTTTCGCCCTTATTACAGCGGGTGTTCAGGTTGTATTCCTATATAACTTCTTTAGTTCAATTTTCTTCGGACAAAAAGCTACTCAGAACCCTTGGAATTCAACTACTTTAGAATGGACTACTCCGGTAGAGCATATTCACGGAAATTGGCCTGGTGCAATTCCTTCAGTATACCGTTGGTCTTACGATTATAGTAAGATGAATCTTGAGGGTACAGATTACGTACTTCCTGGTCAGGATTTTGTTCCGCAGAATGTTCCGCTTCAGGATCACGAAGAAGAATTGAATCATTAAAACTGAATAAAATAAATTTTAAAACCTCTTCGTCAACGGAGAGGTTTTTTACTTTTTATAGGTTTTGTAAATACATTTTAATTGAATTTATAACTTAAGTTCTTTTAAATTTGGCCCGCGCTATTTTACTTATCTTTGTTAAACTAGCTTATCTTTAATTTTGCTGATTTATGAATGAAAACCTGGATCCCAGCGGAGAGAATTTTTCTCCTGAAGAATTTGATATCGAAAGGGCATTGCGCCCCTTAAGTTTTGATGATTTTGCCGGCCAGGATCAGGTTCTGGATAACCTTAAGGTTTTTGTGGAAGCTGCAAACCAACGCGGTGAAGCTTTAGACCATACCCTTTTTCACGGTCCTCCCGGCCTGGGGAAAACTACTTTAGCGCATATTTTGGCTAATGAATTGGAGGTAGGAATTAAAGTTACTTCAGGTCCCGTTTTGGATAAACCGGGTGACCTTGCGGGATTACTCACAAACCTTGAAGAACGCGATATTCTTTTTATAGACGAAATTCATAGGTTAAGTCCGGTTGTTGAAGAATATCTTTATTCAGCAATGGAAGATTACCGAATAGATATTATGATTGAATCTGGACCTAACGCCAGGACGGTTCAAATTAATCTAAACCCATTTACCCTAATAGGAGCCACCACACGCTCTGGCTTGCTAACAGCGCCTATGCGGGCGCGTTTTGGTATTTCCAGTCGCTTACAATATTATTCAACAGAATTGCTTTCAGATATTGTTCAACGTAGTTCAGAAATTCTTCGTGTGCCTATTTGCCTTGATGCTGCTATAGAGATTGCAGGGAGAAGCCGCGGAACACCTCGAATTGCGAATGCATTACTTCGTCGTGTTCGGGATTTTGCCCAAATTAAAGGCAATGGAAAGATTGATATGGAAATCGCTAAATACGGTCTAAAAGCTTTAAATGTAGATGCCCACGGTCTGGATGAAATGGATAATAAGATCCTGGAAACCATTATTGATAAATTTAAAGGTGGCCCGGTTGGTTTAACTACTTTATCTACCGCGGTAAGCGAAAGTGCTGAAACTATTGAAGAGGTTTACGAACCTTTTCTTATCCAACAGGGATTTATTTATAGAACCCCAAGAGGGAGGGAAGTTACCGAAGCTGCTTACAAACATTTGGGCAGGGTAAAAGGAGATATTCAGGGCGGACTTTTTAATCAGTAATTTATGACTGAAGATGGCAAAATACCTGAAGTATCTTTACTGAAATTCCTAAAGCATTCCGCCAATATTTTAAAGAATCCTCTGCCTTTTCACCATAATAATTTTCAGAAGAAAGGAGATACATTTCGGTTAAATATTGGATTTAATAAATCAGTAATATTTTCCAGGGATGCGGGACTGGTGGAATATGTACTTCAAAAGAATCAGAAGAACTTCGTGAAGTCTGAGATCCAGACTAAAGATCTGGTTAAATATGTTGGAAAAGGATTGCTTACTTCAGAAGGCGAACACTGGAAAAAACAACGAAAGCTAATTCAGCCTGCATTTCATAAAAAACAACTTGCTAATCTGCTTGATTCCATAAAGCAGGCAATATTATTGGAATATAAAAAGATTACAGTAAATGAAGAACTGGATATTTTTCCTATTTATAATGATCTTGCTTTTCAAACCGTGGTTAAATCTTTGTTTAGCAGTGCTGCGAATCAGGAAGAGATCAATAGGTTGCAATATATTACAGAAGAGACCCAGAAAATGCTTGTTAAGGAACTACGCCAGCCCTATTTGGGATGGTGGTTTAAAGCAAGCGGGAAGATTGATAGTTATCTTAAACTTACTGCCGAAGCCCGGAACATTCTAAGAAAGATTGTTCAGGAAAGAAGAGAGTCAAATGAAAAATATGATGATCTTTTAGATATGCTGCTGGAAGCAAAGTATGATGACGGGAATTTTATGGATGAGGAGCAACTTATTGATGAGATTCTAATACTTTTTACTGCCGGTCATGAGACTACTTCCAACTCACTAACCTTTACGGCTCAATTGCTGGCGTTAAATCCGGAATGGCAGGAGAAGATCTATGAAGAAATTTCTTCTTTAAAGGAACAGGATCTGGACTTAATGAGTTATGTGATCAAATGCCAGATTACCCAACAGGTGATTGAAGAGTCTATGAGACTATATCCGCCGGCATATTTTATAGATCGGGTTAACCTGGAAGAAGATGAATTCGAGGGAAAATATTTTCAGCCTGGATCTAATTTATTGTTTTCCATTCATGAGGTTCATCGTCATCCTGACTTATGGGAAGATCCCGATTCTTTTAAGCCGGAACGCTTCGCTGAGGGAGGAAGAAAATATTCATCTCAGTATTTCCCGTTTGGCGCCGGCCCCAGGAAATGTATAGGTAATAACTTTGCCATGTTCGAGATGATCATTGCAGTTACCGAATTAGTAAGCCAGTATAAAATAGTTCCTGGTTTTGATGAGATCGATATTAAGCCACTTATAACGCTCAAACCAAAAAATGCTATTCTAAAATTTCAATCAAGATCCTGATTTTATATTCCGCTAAAACCATCTACTTTATTATTGACCTGACTTTAGATCAATAAACAATCATTATTTCCTTTTAATTCTTACTGAGCGCCCTTAAGTTTTCTAAAAAACTATTGTTCCGAGAGATCTCTCGGGAAACATCTTAAAAACCCCTGTAAACCCTTATTATTTTGTAAATCAAATGGTTGTACATTAAGTATCAATGTGTTTGAAAAAAATGTAACCTTAAAACTAAGTGTCATGAAAGCTAAAATGTTTATTCTAATTGCCTTACTTTTTGGATGCAGCTCGGCTTACTGCCAAACTGATCTGAGTAAGGAATATGCGCAAGAAAAGGAGGAAGTGAAGTATGCTCTTGAGGAGATAGAGTAAAGCATACGAAATAATGATACTGACAAATTAATCTCGATGCACGCCTACGGGCCAAAATTTACCGAATTCCAGGATGGCGGAAAAAGACAGGGGCCTGAAGAAAATGATGAATTCGAACGAAATTTTCTTGGAACCATTACTGCAGTTGAAAAGTGGGATTGGGAAGATCTGGAAATCCATATATATGGTGGTGACGTAGCTAATGTAACTTTCCATGCCAATTTCAAATTTGAAAGGGGCGAAGAAGCTTATGATTTTAAGATGCAGGGAACTTTACTTTTTATTAAAACCAGTGATGGCTGGAAAATTACCCATGAGCATATGGCTCCTCTAGCCGAAAACACACCATAGGCAAATATTCCATATTTTTTTCAGAGCCAGGATATATTATTGTTTCCAGAGCTCTTGGTTTTTAAATCCTTCAAATGTTTTAAAAATCGCATCTTTGTAAAACTATGAAGGATACTCTGAAGGAAGCTTACACAAAGTTGATAAAATCCGAAGCCGAACGCCTCGGATTTTTATCTTGTGGAATTTCTAAAGCAGAATTCCTTGAAAAGGAAGCGCCGCGCCTTGAAGAATTTCTCAAGAAAAATCGTCACGGCGAAATGCGCTGGATGGAGAATAACTTTGATAAGCGTTTGGATCCTACAAAACTCGTAGAGGGTTCTAAAAGTGTGATTTCACTTTTGCTGAATTATTATCCTGAAGAAACCCAGAGGAACGATTCTTATAAAATTAGCAAATACGCATATGGCCGGGATTATCATTTTGTAATTAAAGATAAACTGAAGCAACTATTGCAGTTTATGCAAGATGAAATTGGAGAGATTGATGGGCGGGCTTTTGTAGATTCAGCGCCGGTTATGGATAAAGTTTGGGCTGCTAAAAGCGGACTCGGCTGGATTGGAAAACACTCCAATTTACTTTCCAAACAAACCGGTTCTTTCTATTTTATAGCTGAATTGATTGTAGATCTCGAGTTGGAATACGATACTCCGGTTACCGATCACTGCGGAAGCTGTACCGCCTGCATAGACGCCTGCCCAACCGATGCTATTGTTGAACCTTACAAAGTAGATGGGAGTAAATGTATCTCGTATTTCACGATAGAGCTAAAAGATGAACTGCCTAACTCCTATAAAAACCAGTTTGAAGACTGGATGTTTGGCTGCGATATTTGCCAGGATGTTTGCCCGTGGAACCGTTTTTCAAAACCTCACAACGAACCATTGCTTAATCCGCATCCAGAATTATTAGAAAAAGATAAACAGGGCTGGGAAGAACTTACCAAAGAAACTTTTAATGAGATCTTTAGAAAATCGGCTGTGAAAAGAACAAAATTTGAAGGGTTAAAGCGAAATATTGAATTTATAAGCAAATAATATTAAAGTTTTAACCTCAGTAAACTGCAAGAATCATTAAAATTTATAAGCTTTTCAGGCTAAAACAGCTCCTCTTTTATTAAATTTTCATTAAAATACGGGAGATAAAATAATCCGTCAATTTTCTGAATTTTAAGTTTTCTTTTTTCCGCTAGAGTTCAATATTGAAACCAAGCTTGCTACCTTTGTAGTAAGTAGAAAAATTAAATTATGAGCAATAATCCTAGAAAAAGAAGAGAAGCACTGGTTTACCATGCCAAACCCAAGCCCGGGAAAATAGAGGTAGTACCTACAAAAAAGTATGCAACACAAAGAGATCTTTCCCTGGCATATTCCCCTGGGGTGGCAGAACCTTGCCTGGAGATAGAAAAAGATAAAGAAAACGCTTATAAATATACTACCAAAGGAAACCTTGTTGCCGTTATCTCTAATGGAACCGCTGTTTTAGGTCTTGGAGACATTGGTCCAGAAGCCTCTAAGCCGGTTATGGAGGGTAAAGGTTTGCTCTTTAAGATTTTTGCCGATATTGATGTTTTTGATATTGAAGTAGATACTAAAGATGTAGATAAATTCATTGAAACGGTTAAAAATATCGCTCCAACTTTTGGCGGAATTAACCTTGAAGATATTAAAGCTCCCGAAGCTTTTGAGATAGAAAAGCGATTAAAAGCTGAGCTGGATATTCCCGTAATGCATGACGACCAGCACGGGACAGCCATCATTTCGGCTGCGGCTTTACTAAATGCACTGGAGCTTGCTAAGAAAAAGATGGAAAAAGTGAAGATCGTGATAAGCGGTGCCGGTGCGGCAGCGGTTTCATGTACTAAACTTTATAAAGCTTTTGGAGCAAAAGCTGAAAATATTATAATGACAGATAGTAAGGGCGTAATTAGAAAAGATCGTCCAAACCTGTCTGAAGAAAAAATAGAGTTTGCTACTTCCAGGAAAATAGATACCCTGGAGGAAGCCATGAAAGATGCCGATGTATTTGTTGGCCTTTCTATCGCCGATATTGTTTCTCCAGAGATGCTAAAAAGTATGGCGAAACGCCCTATCGTTTTTGCCATGGCCAATCCAAATCCCGAGATTGATTATCAACTGGCAATGGATACCCGTAAGGATATTATTATGGCTACGGGAAGAAGTGACCACCCCAACCAGGTGAATAATGTACTTGGATTTCCGTTTATTTTCAGGGGAGCCTTAGATGTTAGGGCCACAAAGATTAACGAGGAAATGAAAATGGCCGCGGTAAAAGCTTTAGCCGAAATGGCCAAGGAACCCGTACCCGAGCAGGTGAACATCGCTTATGGAGAAACCCGTTTAAATTTTGGTTCAGATTATATTATTCCAAAGCCATTTGATCCGCGTTTAATTGCTAAAGTGCCACCGGCAGTGGCCAGAGCTGCAATGGAAAGCGGTGTGGCGAGACAACCTATTCAGGATTGGGATAGGTATGAAGAAGAACTGCTTGAAAGAATGGGCAGTGATAACAAGATCACAAGGTTGTTGCTAAACCGTGCAAAAATGAATCCTAAACGAATTGTTTTTGCTGAAGCTGATCATCTTGATGTGCTTAAAGCAGCACAAATTGTGCACGATGAAGGAATCGCTATTCCAATTTTACTGGGCCGCCGAAAGCTTATTGAAGAATTAATGGCAGAAATAGACTTCCACGAAGAAGTTGCTATTATAGATCCAAAATCTGATGAGGAAGAAGAGCATAGAAAAGCTTACGCGCAGGTTTATTGGAAGACGAGAAACCGTAGCGGTGTAACGCTTTATGATGCCGAAAAACTAATGCGGGAACGTAATTATTTTGCCGCCATGATGGTTAACGAAGGTGATGCCGATGGCTTGCTTTCAGGATATTCCAGGGCCTACCCGGCAGTAGTAAAACCTATGCTGGAACTTATTGGTATGGCTCCGGGAGTTACCCGTGTAGCCGCCACCAACCTTATGAATACGTCTAGAGGTCCTCTTTTTATAAGTGATACTTCTATTAATATAGATCCGCCGGCAAAAGATCTTGCTAAAATTGCCCAAATGACGGCGAGAACTGTGCAATTATTTGGTTTAGAACCGGTAGTTGCTATGATGTCTTATGCCAATTTTGGTTCATCTAAAGATCCGCGTGCTACAAAAGTGAAAGAAGCTGTTTCTTATTTACACCGTAATCATCCTGAATTAAATGTAGATGGAGAGTTGCAGGCCGATTTTGCGCTTAACCGTGAAATGCTTCAAAATAAGTTCCCATTTTCAAAATTAGCGGGAAAAAAAGTAAATACTTTAATTTATCCTAATCTTGATTCAGCCAACAGTACTTATAAGCTAATTAAAGAACTTAACAAGGTAGATTCTATTGGCCCGATTATGATGGGAATGCGTAGGCCAGTTCATATTCTTCAGCTTGGCGCAAGTGTAGAAGAAATTGTGAATATGACTGCTGTAACTGTAGTTGATGCACAGGAAAAAGAAAAAAAACAAAAGAAGTAAGTTTACAAATTTGTACATAAGTTGAATTATTTCAATTTTGAGGTAAGTCCGAAGGATTTTTAAATTCGCTTATCGAGTAAAATAAGTTGCATATACAGTAGTTAAGCCCGAAGCAAAGATTTCGGGCTTAACTTTTATTTACTACATTTGGCTCGTTAAGTTTAAAATTTTATGATTCATCATCTTAAGGGGCAATTAATAGAGAAGAATCCTACCTACATAGTAATCGCTTGCAACGGCGTGGGGTACATGGTCAATATTTCTCTTCATACTTTTTCTCTCATACCAGATTCAGAAAATATAAGTATTTATACCCATTTACACGTTAAGGAAGATTCCCATACGCTTTATGGTTTTTATCAAAAGTCTGAAAGGGATATTTTTAGGCTGCTAATTTCGGTTTCGGGTGTGGGTACCAGTACGGCCAGGACAATGTTATCTTCTTTAGAACCCAACCAGGTTAAAGATGCTATTGCAAATGGCGATGTTCCCACCATACAAAGTGTAAAAGGAATTGGTGCTAAAACCGCACAGCGCGTAATTTTGGACCTAAAAGATAAAATATTGAAAGTCTATGGGGAAGACGAAGTTTTTGTTCCTCAGGACAATACTATAAAAGAAGAAGCGTTATCTGCATTAGAGACTCTCGGCTTCGCAAGAAAGCAGGCTACAAGGGTAGTAGATAAGATAATGAAAGATTCTAACAGCCCTACCGTAGAATCTATTATAAAAATGGCTCTTAAAAATTTGTAAAGAATTGAGGCACAATTACTGGAAATTGTCAACTTCGGTTAAGCTCAGCTTGTTGTTGTCATTGATAATTTCATTGAGTTCCACTGCACAGGAAACCCCTCAGGATACCACCGAAACCGGGTATACTTTGGGTGAAATAACGCTGCCTGATTCTGAATTAATCTCTTCTTTCTACGAATACGATCCTATTTTAGACCGGTATATTTATCGGGAGCAGTTGGGAGATTTAGATCTTTCTATCCCTTTAATTTTAACTCCTGAAGAATACGAAAACCTGGTCTTAGATGAAGAAATGCGCAATTATTTTAAGCAGAAAATTGATGCGCAGGCCGGGCGAAAAGAAGGAGCAGCGGAAATTCAGCGAGATTTATTGCCAGATTTTTACGTAAATAATAGTTTTTTTGAAAGCATTTTTGGTGGTTCAGAAATTAATATTGTTCCGCAGGGAACGGTAGAGATGGATTTGGGTTTGCTTTACACCAAACAGGATAACCCGGCTTTTTCTCCAAGGAACAGGCAAAACCTCACTTTCGATTTCGATCAGCGAATTAGTTTAAGCCTGCTTGGGCAAATAGGGGAACGCTTACAAATCACCGCCAATTACGATACAGAATCTACATTTGATTTTCAAAATCAATTAAAGTTAGAATACACGCCTACCGAAGATGATATTGTAAGAAAAATTGAAGTAGGAAATGTAAATATGCCGCTCAATAATGCGCTAATGCAGGGCGCACAAAGTTTGTTCGGATTTAAAACCGAATTACAATTCGGAAAAACCCGAATTACCGGTGTGTTTTCTGAACAGAAATCAGAACGAAGAACGGTAAATGTGGAAGGTGGATCTACTGTAGAAGAATTTGAAAAGTTTGCACTGGATTACGACCAGGATCGTCACTTTTTTCTTTCTCATTATTTTAGAGACAACTATGGTGAGGCGCTTAAAAATTATCCTTTTATAAATACCAATATTCAGATTAAAAGGGTGCAGGTTTGGGTAACCAATAGAACCAATAATGTTCAAAACCTAACCGATACGAGGAATATTGTCGCTATCCAGGATTTGGGAGAAACTAATTTACCGGGAAATATAGGTTTAGATAACATTCCAGCAGGGTTTTTTAATCAGCCAGGAGGAAGTTTTCCAGATAACGAGAATAACGATTTTAATCCATTTGGTATAAATGGTTCGGCAGAATCTGTGCTTACGTCCGCAATTAGAGATGTGGCAACGGTAGATAATGGTTTTGGCGGAGTTCAGGTTTCAGAAGGGCTGGATTATGTAAAATTGGAGAATGCAAGACAATTGCAGCCCAACGAATATAGTTTGAACACCCAACTTGGTTATATTTCCTTAAACCAGCGATTAAGCAATGATGAAATTTTAGCCATCGCCTTTCAGTATACGGTAAACGGTGAAGTTTACCAGGTTGGAGAATTCGCCAACGATGGCGTGAATGCAACAGGAGACAATAATCCTGCTCAAAACCCAACACAAGATCCCAATGAGCCGGTAACAAACCAGCGCATAAACCAGAACCTGGTGGTTAAAATGCTAAAAAGCACTATTACAAATGTAGATGAGCCTGTTTGGGATTTAATGATGAAAAATATTTATAGTCTTGGCGCTTATCAATTAGAGCGGGAAGATTTTAGAATGAATATTTTATATACAGATCCGCAGCCACTAAATTATATAAAACCTGCTGGTGATGGCTCGGTACCATTGCCTGAAGATGTTAGGGAAGCCCCATTGCTTAGGGTTTTTAACCTCGATAAATTAAATAACAATAACGACCCTATAAATGGTGGAGATGGTTTCTTTGATTATGTGCCTGGTCTAACAATAGATCCACAAAATGGAAATATAATTTTTACTTCGGTAGAACCCTTTGGGCGGCATTTATTTGAAAAACTTGATAACTCCCCCAATACCGGAACCGAAGATTATAATAATCCCGAAACCTGGAATGCCAATCAACAAAAATATGTTTTTAGGTCTTTATATCGAACCACGAAAACACAGGCAGAACAGGAAGATGCCGATAAGAATAAATTTCAGTTAAAAGGGAGATATAAATCGGGCGAAGTTGAAGGGATTCCTATTGGCTTTAACCTTCCGCCGGGATCTGTTACCGTAACTGCCGGGGGTAGGTTGTTGCAGGAAGGTGTAGATTATGTAGTGAATTATGAATTGGGAAGAGTTCAAATTATAGACGAAGCTTTGTTAGCTTCAGATATTCCAATCCAGGTAAATACCGAAAATAATGCCTTGTTTGGGCAGCAAACCAAACGTTTTACAGGGATAAATGTAGAACATCAGTTTAATGAAAATTTCCTGGTTGGTGCTACTTTCCTAAACCTCAAGGAACGCCCGCTAACCCAAAAAGCAAATTACAGTTACGAGCCCATAAATAATTCAATTTTCGGTTTTAATGTGAATTATTCTACCGAGGTTCCTTTGTTTACAAGGCTGGTAAATAAGTTGCCCAACATAGATACCGATGTACCTTCTAACTTTTCGGTAACTGGAGAATTTGCCTATTTACAACCTGGGGCACCGGCAATTAACGATTTTCAGGGAAAAGCAACCACCTATATAGACGATTTTGAAGCAGCGCAAACTACAATAGATATTAGTGCTCCATTAAGTTGGGAATTAAGTAGTGTTCCGCTTGGGTATGGTGGGGAACGCGCCAATGGCGATATAAAGGTGGGTGATAAAAGGGCGAAATTGGCCTGGTATACTATAGATCCTATTTTTTATAGCAGTAACCGCCCCAATGGGATTACAGATAACGATATTTCTACCTACGCAACAAGAAGAGTTGCCTTGAGCGAAATTTTTCCGAATACCGATGTAGTGCAAGGACAGCCCCAGGTGGTGTACACTATGGATGTAGCTTATTTTCCTGAAGAACGTGGGCCTTATAATTTTAACCCTGCAGCCACAAATGGATCCCTGCCCAATCCTTCGGAAAGTTTTGGAGGAATAATGCGCGGAATAAATACTACCAATTTTGAACAAAGCAATGTAGAGTTTATAGAATTTTGGGTAATGGACCCTTATATTTATTCTGAAAATAGGGGAAATTCAGCGGGAACTATCAATTTTAATTTAGGGAATATTTCTGAAGATGTTCTGAAAGATGGTCGTAAACAATATGAAAACGGTTTGCCCGCTAGTGGTGGCGCAGAAAATACCATAGAAACGCAGGTTGCCAAAGTCCCTGCAGACCAATCCTTAATTTATGCTTTTGATTCTGAAGGGGAAGAGCGAACCAACCAGGATGTGGGTTATGACGGTCTATCAGATGCGCAAGAATCATTAAAATTTCCTGAATTCAGCAATTTACCCGATCCTGCGGCAGATAATTACGATTATTTTCTAAATACCGATGGCGATATAGTTAATCGCTACCGGAATTATAACGGGCCAGATGGCAACTCGCCGCCAGAAGTTGGCGATACCAATAGGGGAAATACCACATTGCCAACTACTGAAGATGTGAACCGGGATAATACAATGAACACTATAGATAGTTATTTTGAATATAAAATACCTTTCTTCCCTGGGATGGGCGTAGAAAATAATCAATATATAACGGACGAGAAAGAACTTACCACCACGCTTAGAAATGGGAATGAACTCCCGGTGCGCTGGCTTCAGTTTAAAATTCCAATTTACGAGCCTACAGATGCTAAAGGAGGTATAGCCGATTATAGATCTATTCGTTTTATGAGAATGTTTCTTAGTGGCTTTGAAGAAGAAACTTTATTGCGCTTTGGAACTATGGAATTGGTGAGAGGCGACTACCGAAGGTATAATCGCGGTTTAAGAGATAGAAATATTCTTCCGGAAAATCAAAACACTCTTTTTGAAGTTTCAGCAGTAAATATTGAGGAAAACGAAAATAGGCAACCGGTGCCTTATGTTTTACCTCCGGGCGTAATTAGAGAAGAGCTTTTTGAAAATAATACCAATATAAGGCAAAACGAGCAATCACTTTCTCTTAGGGTTTGTGATCTGGAACCACAGGATGCGAGGGCGGTTTACAAAAATTTCCAGATAGATATGCGGCAGTATAAAAACCTTGAAATGTTTTTACACGCTGAATCGCTACCCAACCAAACTCCTTTAAAAGAGGGACAGTTGGTAGCTTTTGTAAGAATGGGAACCGATTTTACCGATAATTATTATCAAATTGAAATTCCATTAAGTCCCACGGCTTTTGGCGCGATGACTGCTGAAGATATCTGGCCGGAAGTTAACCGAATGAATCTTCCGTTGGAACTACTTCAACGCGTAAAAACGGGTGTTTTAGGAGATCCTTCTTTAAATTCTGGAGAATTAAATTTCTTTACCGAAAACCTGAAATTAATTGACGAAGAAGACTCCTATGAAATGGATCAATTACGCCTTGGGATAAAAGGAAACCCCAGTTTTGGAAATGTAAGAGTATTAATGTTAGGTTTAAAAAATGGAACTCCCACCAATGGGGTTCAGGATTTATGTGGAGAGGTTTGGTTTAACGAACTAAGACTTTCAGATCTTGATAATGAAGGCGGTTGGGCAACAATAGTTAATATGGACACCAATTTTTCTGATTTTGCTACGGTTGCCGCTACCGGTAGAAAAAGTACCGTGGGGTTTGGAACAATAGAACAGGGGCCAAATCAGCGGAGCCGGGAAAATTCACAACAATATGATGTGGTGACCAATATAAATGCCGGCCAGTTACTTCCAGAAAAATGGGGTGTGAAAATTCCGTTTAATTATAGTAGGGGCGAGGAGTTAATTACACCAAAATACGACCAGGAATTTCTTGATTTAGAACTGGAAACAAGACTTGCCGATATTGTAGATCCTGTAGAAAGAGATAGGGTAAAAAAACAATCGCAGTCTTATACAAAACGGCAAAGTGTAAATATTATAGGCTTGCGGAAGGAACGCACTGGCGAGGCAAAACCCATGCCTTATGATATAGAGAATTTTGCTTTTACAACTTCTTATAATCAGGTAGATCATCGGGATTTTGAAATTGAAGAGTCTTTAAACCAAAATGTAAGAGCCGGGGCAACCTACGAGTTTAATTTTGAACCCAGACAGGTAGAACCTTTCAAAAATATTTCGGCTTTAGATAGCAGCGATTATTATTCCCTGGTAAGAGATTTTAATGTGAATTTACTGCCTTCTAATATAAATGCGAGTTCTACGATTTTAAGACAATACAACGAACAAAAATTTAGATCCCTGGAACTCTCAGACGATGATTTGGGAATTCCAACACTTTACCAGCGAAACTATATGTTTAACTGGGAATATGGTGTAAATTATAATCTTACTAATTCTCTAAATTTCAGCTTCAACGCTTCCAATAATCGAATAGTAAGAAATTATATAGATGAAGACGGTTTTGCCAACAATACGATTGGGGTTTGGGATAATTTTTTCAGTATAGGCACACCAGATTTGCATTATCAAAATCTGCAGGTTAATTACGATCTTCCTTTTGATAAAATTCCTGTGCTGGAATTTATAAATGCTACGTATTCTTATACAGGCGATTTCCAATGGCAACGCGGTTCCAGGATTTACGAAAACCTGGAAGGAATTCCAGATATTGGAAATAGTGTTCAGAATTCAAGTTCTCACCAAATAAATGCAAGTTTAGATATGGAGAGCCTGTATTCTTACCTGGGGCTGGAAAAGAAAGAAGGGCGTGGAGGCCAAACTATAAAGCAACGAAGCGCCGGGGTGCCTACATTAGATGGAAGTCCACGAGATGCAGAGCGAACCCAAAATACCCAAGTGGTTGAGAAAACTAGCAAGAGCTTTAATACGTTTGTAGATTTTGTAACTATTTTAAGTAGACTGCAGGTAAACTATCGCGAAAATGAAGGGACTTTTCTTCCCGGTTATACTCCCAGCGTGGGGTTTATGGGCACCTTGCAGCCCAGTACAGCCTTTACTTTTGGTTGGCAGGATGAAGTTAGGTATACCGCTGCCAGAAGAGGTTGGTTAACCTTATTCCAAAATTTTAACCAACAGTATTCTACACTTAAAAACGAGCAATTAGACGTTCAGGCTTCGCTGGATATTGTTCCAGATCTTACTGTAGATATTAGCGCAAATAGGAATTATTCAGAAAATTTCTCAGAGAATTATAGGGTAAATCCTACTACCATGGAATATATTTCTTTGACGCCTTATAATTATGGGAATTTTAATATTTCTACTATTCTAATAAAAACCGCCTTTAATCAGTCAGATGAGCAATCTTCTGAAACTTTTGAAAACTTTAGGGAAAATCGCCTAAATATTGCTCGCCGTATTGCTCAGGAGAGAGGTTTAGATCCCAATAATGTAGATGAAGACGGTTATCCGGTAGGAATAGGAAAAACAAACCAGGCCGTTTTATTACCGGCTTTTGTTTCGGCCTATGCAGGGAAAGATCCCGAAGATATTAAGCTGGGAGCTTTTAGAGATATGCCTTTGCCAAACTGGAATATGAAGTATACCGGTTTAATGCGAATTGGTTGGTTTAAAGATAAATTCAGAAGAATTTCCATCAATCATGGCTACCAGTCTAACTATACCATTAATCAATTTCAAACAAACCTGGATTACGATCCCGAGAATGAATTTGAAACCAACCAAGCCGGGGATTTTAAAAACCCAATGCTGTATTCTAATATTGTTTTAACTGAATTATTTACGCCGCTTTTCCGATTAGACCTGGAAACGAAAAATGCTATTCAGCTTTTAGCAGAAGTAAGAAAAGACCGAATGCTTTCCCTGAGTTTTGATAATAATTTATTGACTGAAACCACCGGAAACGAATATATTTTAGGTGCGGGTTATAGAATTAGCGATTTAAGGATTGCCACCGGCCTTGGAGGCACCAATCGTATTCTAAGCAGCGATCTTAATTTTAAAGCAGATGTTTCCTTTAGAAGAAATAAGAGTATTATAAGGTATTTAGATTTAGAAACCAGCCAGGTAATTGCCGGCCAGGATATATGGCGTATTAATTTTACAACAGATTATGCAATTTCCAGTAATCTAACGGCAATATTTTATTACGAACATAATTTCTCTGAATATGCAGTATCTACTGCATTTCCGCAAACAACCATAAGATCGGGTATTACACTTAGATATAATTTTGGAAATTAATTGAGGCTTGTTTGAAGTATTGCTTTAAAAAATTAACTTTGCTCTAATATAAAATAGAACTAATGAATATTCCACAAGATTTAAAGTACACCAAAGACCACGAATGGATTAAGGTAGAAGGTGATACGGCTACAATTGGTATTACAGATTTTGCCCAGGGCGAATTAGGTGATATCGTTTATGTAGAAGTAGAAACCGTAGACGAAACCCTTGAAAGAGAAGAGGTTTTTGGAACAGTTGAAGCTGTAAAAACAGTTTCAGACCTTTATTTGCCTCTTTCTGGCGAAATTATTAAATTTAACGAGAGCCTTGAAGATGAGCCGGAAAAAGTAAATTCAGATCCTTACGGAGAAGGTTGGATGATTAAAATTAAATTTTCTGATGAATCTCAGCTGGAAGATCTTTTAAGTGCAGATGCCTACAAAGAAGTTCTTGGTAGCTAAAATAACTTTATTTGTAGCGAGCCTTTATACTATATTACTAACGGTTTCTTCTTTAGTGAAACTCGGTAAAATTAGTGTGGGGAGTTTTAATCCTACAGATAAACTTTTACATCTTGGGGCCTATTTTGGACTTGTAGCATTGTGGAAGGTATATTTTATGCAAAGAAATAGACCTCAAGCTACTTATAAAGGTAACCTATTTAAATTAGCCGGCCTCTCTATACTGTTTGGTATGTTAATTGAGGTTTTACAGGGTGTACTTACCAGTTATAGAGAACCAGATTGGTATGATATTTTGGCGAATACTGCTGGAATTTTGCTTGCTGTTATTATCTTTCTTCTCTTTGAAAAGAGTCTAAAAAGGTTAAATAGTAAGATTAATTTAATTTTTTAGAAAAAATATTTAATTTAGCAATCCTTATTAATCAATAACCTATTATGGAACCAAAGAAAAATCCAAAAGCCGATTTAACCAGAAGAAGTGTATTTTTTCTGCAATTGGGGCTTATTGTTGTTCTATTAATTACCTGGAGGGCAATTGAATGGAAGACTTATGACAAGGAAGCCATTGATACCGGCCAGTTAAATATGGACGATTTAGACGATGAAGAAATCCCAATTACAGAGATGCAGAATACACCTCCACCTCCTCCACCTCCACCTCCGGCACCAGAGGTTATTGAAGTTGTAGAGGATGAGGAAGAGGTAGAAGAAGACGAAATTGAGTCTACTGAAACCAATATGGATGAAATTGTTGAGGTAGAAGAGGTTGTTGAAGCACCCGTAGAAGAAGAGGTTGCAGATGTTCCCTTCGCTGTAATTGAAGATGTGCCAATCTTCCCGGGTTGTGAAAACCTAAATAACAACGAAGAGCGTAAGCAATGTATGAGCCAAAAGATTAGTCAGTTTGTAAACCGTGAGTTCGATACAGATCTTGGTGCAGAACTTGGCCTTTCTGGTGTAAACAGGGTAATTGTTCAGTTTAAGATAGATGAAAAAGGAAATATTACCAATGTTCAATCCAGAGCGCCCCACCCAAGGTTAGAGCGTGAAGCAGCAAGGGTAATTAATAAATTGCCTAGTATGCAACCGGGTAAACAACGTGGTAAGGCAGTAGGGGTTATGTACTCTTTACCAATTGTATTCCAAATTCAGGACTAAGACATTTATTTAGTATAAATTTAAATCCCGGGCTTGTCCCGGGATTTTTTATTTTAAGCTGGTTTACTCTATCTAAAAAAATGTATATTTCGAAGGTGTAACCAATCTTTCCCTACTTTAAGTATGAAGAACTACCTGTTTCTTCTTTTCTTGCTAAGTGCGATTATTTTAAAATCTCAGGCCCAGGATAATAGCCAGCGTTTTCCTGAATTTCTTCAATGTACCAATGTAGATTTTGCTAATAAAGAAACCTGCTTTAAAAATACCCTTACCAAATTTGTTCTGAATAATTACGAAGTTCCTTTAGAGGTAATACGAGAAAATTATAGGGGAGAAATCATTGTTATTTTTGAAGTTGATAAAACCGGAAATTTTAATGTTGTTTATACAGATGCAGCTTATGCAGAATTAAAGGAAGAAATGCAGCGTGTTTTTAATTTGTTGCCTCAAATTAAGCCGGCTACTTATAATTCCAGGCCAATTTTTGTCCAGTTTAAAATGCCTGTAAAAATTCCGTTGGAATTAAATACTGAAGATTTTTCTACTACCTCCCAGGTTGAACCTGATATTTCAGAAATCAATTTTCAGCAACCTCAAGAAGATGATCTGACTAATGAATATGATCAAATTCAATCGGAAGAATTTACGCGCCCTCGGTATGAAAGTCAGATAAATATTCCTTTATCGCATGAATACTACAGCCGTTTTGATGCTGAATTCAATAAAATAGGAGTGAATACTCACTCGGCTTCAAAGCCTTTGCTTTTTTCTGAAGTTTCTAAATATTATAATTTTAAAGCTGAAGAAAATAAAATGCTGCGGGATGCAGATTCCTGGTTTGGCAAAAAGTTATGGAATGAGCATTTGGTGCAATATCAAACCAAAGATTATTGGTTTACCCTGGATTTTGCTTTAGATCTTCAGTTAGGAAAAGATTTTCAGCAAACAGACTTCGATTTTACGTATAATAACACCCGTGCTCTTATTTTTCAGGGTGGTTTAGGGAAAAAGTTTAATTTTTATACGGTAGCTTACGAAAATCAGGGCAGGTTTGTCGATTATTACAATAGGTTTGCCGAATCTATTAGGCCAGATGGTGGCGATCCTGCTATAATACCCGGCAGGGGAATTGCAAAACCTTTTATGGACGAAGGTTATGATTATCCTGTAGCTGAAGGGTATTTATCTTACACACCCAATAAGTTTTTTAATCTTCAATTTGGCCACGGCAAAAACTTTATTGGAGACGGTTATCGCTCCCTTTTAATGAGTGATAATGCTTCACCATATCCTTATTTTAAACTCAACACCACGTTTTGGAAGTTAAAATATACCAATACCTGGATGTCTTTGCGTGATGTGAGACCGGCAGTTACAGAAAATGGTTCCTTTAGAACAAAATATATGGCCAACCATTACTTGAGTTATAATGTAACCAAAAGGCTTAATATTGGTTTATTTGAATCTGTGGTTTGGGAAAATGATAATAACCGGGGCTTCGATTTAAATTATTTGAACCCGGTAATTTTTTATCGGGCTATAGAATTTTCTAC
This sequence comes from Salegentibacter sp. UBA1130, assembly GCF_002311535.1. NCBI lineage: Bacteria > Pseudomonadati > Bacteroidota > Flavobacteriia > Flavobacteriales > Flavobacteriaceae > Salegentibacter > Salegentibacter sp. UBA1130. Next base: position 169,342 of record NZ_DCAP01000027.1, read on the forward strand.
CGGGGCACGTGGCGGCAATGCAATTATTGGCCTTACTTCAAAATATAAATTTTCAGATGAAATTAATATCTATGGTCAAATGATTATAGATGAATTCTCTACTTCTGATGTTTTTGGTGGGAATCAAAGCTGGAAAAACAAACTTGGGTATCAATTGGGAGTGAAATATTTTGATGCTTTTAAAATTCCCGGGTTATTTCTACAGGCAGAATATAACCAGGTACGGCCTTACACTTATTCGCATAACACAGGGGTTTTAAATTATGGGCATAATAACCAGTCTATGGCTCACTTGTGGGGCTCTAATTTCAGGGAGATTTTAGCTATTGCCCGCTATAAAAATGATAGATGGTATGGAAGTGCCAAAGTAATTTACGGCAATAGAGGTTTTGATTATAATATGGCAACAAACCAGGCTGCCTATGGAGGAGACATCTATACCAGCGAGCGCCAGCGGCCTTTTGATGTCGGTGTGAAAATTGGCCAGGGAAATACTACAACTTCTTTCTTTTCGAATATTGAAGCAGGTTATATTGTAAACCCGGCAACAAATTTAAAGCTTTACGGTAGTTTTATTTATCGCTCTTTTAACCCCGATGTAAAAACGCATCAAAATTATGAGAATACAACTTCCTGGATAAATTTTGGTTTACGTACCGATATTTTTAACTGGTATTACGATTATTAAATAAATTGCTAAATTACTATAGTATTTTAAGTAGTTTTATTCAATATTTTTTCATTTTCTTAAGTGCTGAAAATTAACATTTTTGCACCCTTGCCAAAACCCAATTAAGGAGTATCTTTGCGCCAATTGAAAAAACCTATTTTTGAGCAGCACCGGTGTACATACTTCCTCGGCTTCTATCCTAACAGACTTTAAAGAAATTACCAAGGTGCGGCTTGCCGTAAGCGTGGTTTTTTCTTCGGTTGCAGGTTATTTTTTGGGTGCAGATAGCATAAACTTTGTTACTGTTTTTTTACTTGCCATTGGTGGTTACTTTATGGTGGGCGCTTCAAATGCTTATAACCAAATTATAGAGCGGGATCTTGATGCACTTATGGATCGCACCAAAAACCGACCTATTCCTGATGGTAGAATGTCGGTAAGTACAGCGTTTTTAATCGCAAGTATTTTTACCATCGCCGGGCTTATCGTTTTATACATTATAAACCCCAAGACGGCTATGTTTGGGGCAATTAGTATATTTTTATATGTAAGTGTTTATACTCCACTTAAGACTAAAACCCCGTTATCAGTTTTTGTAGGTGCAATTCCGGGAGCAATTCCTTTTATGTTAGGTTGGGTAGCGGCCACAGGAGATTTTAGTATAGAGCCCGGAACTTTATTTATGATACAATTTTTCTGGCAGTTTCCTCATTTTTGGGCAATAGGTTGGTGGTTGTTTGACGATTATAAAAAAGGAGGTTTTTTTATGCTACCTACCGGAAAGCGTGATAAGGGAACGGCCATACAGGTAATTCTTTATACGGTATGGACCATTTTAGTTTCTTTAATTCCTGTTTTTGGAGTTACAGGTAAACTTTTTCTATCGCCGGTAGCTGGCGGGCTCATTCTTCTACTTGGCCTGGGAATGCTGTATTATGCTTTAAAATTGTATAAGGAAAAGACGGCGCAGGCCGCTAAGAAATTGATGTTTGCAAGCGTATCTTATATTACGCTACTTCAAATAGTATATGTTTTTGATAAATTTATAAGAGAATGGATTTAACTCAAGATGCCGAAAAGCACAAATACGATAGGGCAAAGAAGATGATGCTCTGGTTTGGGATAATTAGTATGATTATGACCTTTGGTGGGCTCACCAGTGCTTATGTAGTAAGTAAAACAAGGCCAGACTGGTTAACGGAATTTGATCTTCCAAATGCATTCATGTGGAGTACTCTTGTTATAGTTTTAAGCAGCCTCACGTTTATGTTAGCAAAACAAAGTATTTTAACCGGAAACCGAAGAAACGCCTCCGCCTTACTTATTGGTACACTGGTTCTTGCGGTCTTATTTGTGGCGCTTCAATTTAATGGATTTACTGAAATTATAGCCGAAGGTTACTACTTTACCGGTAGTGAAAGTAGTATTACAACTTCCTTTATTTACGTACTGGTTCTAGTGCATATGGCTCACCTGTTGGCGGGCATTATCACGCTTTTGGTAGTAATTTATAACCATTTTAAACAACGTTATAAAAAAGGTCAAATGCTTGGAATTGAGCTAGGTGCGACTTTTTGGCATTTTGTTGATCTTATGTGGATTTACCTGTTTGTGTTTTTATATTTCTTTAGATAATAAAATTGCGTATTTTTGCGCAATACTTAAAATTTAAATACTCTTCTATGGAAGCTACTGTTGTTAGAACAGGCACCGAAGGTAAAACCTGGGGTGGTGGTAATGAGCCTTTAAAGTCCAGTTATGGCAAAATGATGATGTGGTTTTTCATCGTTTCCGATGCACTTACCTTCTCTGGTTTTCTTGCAGCTTATGGGTTTTCCCGCTTTAAATTTATGGATTCGTGGCCAATTGCCGACGAAGTTTTTAATCACTTTCCATTCTTACACGGTGTAGATGCGCCAATGTATTATGTGGCATTAATGACTTTTATCCTTATTTTTTCTTCGGTAACCATGGTATTGGCAGTAGATGCCGGCCACCAGTTAAATAAAGCCAAAGTTACTTTTTATATGTTCCTTACTATTATTGGGGGAATTATTTTCCTTGGTTCTCAAGCCTGGGAATGGAAAAATTTTATCAATGGAACTTATGGCGCGGTTTACACTAATGGAGGTAACGTTCTTCAGTTTATTGATGGCGACGGTCATAGGGTAGCACTGGCAGATATTGCTATCCCAGCAGCTTCAGATAGGGTGGAGCACGAATCTAAAAATGGAGTATGGTTTGAATCTGAAAAAGCTATGCCATCTTATTCTATAGAAGAAATAAAAGCTGGTTTTGCTGCAAATCCAGACCTTTTAATAAGAACACAAATAATGACCGAAGAGGGTGAAAAAACCATCCTTTCTCGTGAAGAATCTATTGCTAAATTAGATAATGAAGCCGCAGGAGTGGTAGAAGGTGCTAACCTTACCCGTAATGAATACGGCCCGCCATTATTTGGAGATTTTTTCTTCTTTATTACCGGTTTCCACGGTTTTCACGTTTTTACTGGGGTACTTATTAATATCGTAATTTTCTTTAATGTACTTCTTGGTACTTACGAGCGAAGAAAAAATTACGAAATGGTAGAGAAAGTTGGTCTTTACTGGCACTTTGTAGATTTAGTTTGGGTATTTGTTTTCACATTCTTTTACCTGGTATAATTTTAGAAAATATTAAAAATGGCACACGGTACAGCACATCATCACGAATCTAATACAAAGAAGATCTGGACGGTATTTGTAATCCTATCTATCGTTACACTTATAGAAGTTGTTTTAGGGATTTTTAAACCAGAATTTCTTACAAGAACTTCTTTTTTAAGTATGTCTCTTCTTAACTGGATATTTATAATTCTTACAATTTATAAAGCTTATTATATTGCCTGGTCTTTTATGCACCTTGAAGGCGAAACTAAAGGATTGCGAAGAGCAATTGTTTGGACCTCAGTTTTTCTTATAAGTTACCTTATTTTTATTCTTCTAACAGAAGGTGACTATATTTATGAGGTGTTTAAATCTAATCACGTAGCCTGGGATTTTTAATCTGGCTTAAAAGTTAAAAGTTTAGAGAAAGGCGGTTTTGTGATACCGTCTTTTTATTTTTGCACTCACTTCTATAGACCCGATTATGAAAAAGTTTTTAGTGCTTTTAGTGCTTTTTGCATTGCCTATTATTGCTTATATGTTTTTTGCTTCAGGTCAAAATAATTTCGCAAAATTACCTGTGTTAACTCCGGAAGTTAAAGATGTTTCTAAATTTGAAAGTCTTGATGGGGAGCCTATTAGTTTAGAAGATAAAATTAGCATTGTAGCTTTTTTTGGGAAAGATCTCGATAACCTAAAGGGAAACACATTTAATCTTGACCAGAAAATACTTGAAAAATATTACGAATTCAAAGATTTTCAGTTCGTAGTGGTATTACCACAAGAAGCCAGGGAAGAAGCTGAAAAATTTAAAGAAGAATTTAGCGGTATTTCTGAAACTGAAAAATGGGAATTCATTTTTGGAACTTCAGCACAGGTAGAAGAGGTGTTTGAAAGTTTCAACACTCCACACCAGCTTAATAATACTTATACGCCTTACGTTTTTATTGTAGATAAAGACCTTAATTTAAGAGGGCGTGATGAAGATGAAGATTTTGGAAAGGTTTATGGGTATGACTCCCGTTCGGTGGCAGAATTGAGTGATAAAATGAACGACGATGTAAAAGTTATTCTTGCTGAATACAGGCTGGCTTTAAAAAAGAACAACGCCGAAAGAAAAAACAATTAGCATGAAAAAAAAGTATTCTTATATAGGGCTTTCGCTTATCATTTTAATTTTCGGAATAATTGTTATTCCAAAAATAGTTGAAACGATTAGTAGCGATGAAGTAGTAAAATCTGACCGATTAAATATTAAAGGAGCCGACAAAAAATTGAATACCGATAAGGCACTTTCTTATATCGAAATAAACGGAAGAAAGAAAAAAGCCCCAGAATTTCAATTAATAAACCAGGATGGTGACACGGTTAGTAGTAAAGATTACCGTGGGAAGGTATATGTAGCCGAATTCTTTTTTACAACCTGCCCTACAATTTGCCCAATTATGAATCAAAACCTGGTAGAAGTTCAGGAAGAATTTAAAAATGAAGAAGATTTTGGAATTGCTTCATTTTCAATAGATCCAAAACATGATACACCAGAAGTTTTAAATGCTTATGCTGAAAATTATGGAATAGATCATCCCAACTGGAATCTATTAACCGGAGAAAAAGATTCCATTTACGGGCTGGCAAATGGCGGATATAATATTTATGCCGGTGAAAATAGTGAAGTTCCCGGTGGTTTTGCTCACCAGGGCCTTTTTGCGCTTGTTGATAAAGAAGGTTATATTAGATCACGTTTAGATAATTTTGGAAACCCAATAATTTATTATCGAGGATCTGTAGAAAGAAATAAATCGGTTGTAGAAGGTGAAGAAGAACCGCAAATTGATATTTTAATTGAAGATATTAAAAAACTACTGTGAGAAAAGCACTAACAAAAAGCGATAAAATTGCGGTGCCGGTAATAATTGCATTATCAATACTTGTGCCGGTTTTGGTACTTATTCTTATGTACCTCCCAGAGCGTTATAATATTTTTGGCGCACAAACAGGAACTTTCCCGTTTTTTCACGCGGTTTTAAATGGTTCTACGGCTGTTTTACTAATGCTTGGCTACTTCTTTATGAGTATTAAGGAATATAAACTGCATAGAAATGTGATGATCACCGCATTTGTACTTTCAGCCATATTTCTGGTGAGTTATGTGATCTCTAAAATTAGTAACGATCCCGTGCCTTATGGCGGAGAAGGAATTTTACGTCCTGTTTATTTCTTTATTTTAATTACGCATATAGTACTTTCAGCAATTATTGTTCCCCTGGTACTTTTTACCATGTATCGCGGCTTAACCGGCGAATATGATAAACACGCAAAAATTGCCCGCTGGACCTTTCCAATCTGGTCTTATGTTGCAATTACAGGGGTTTTGGTTTATATTTTTATGTTTCCGTATTATTAATTTTTCTTCTGAAGTAGTTTAAGTCTTAACAACTGCAAAGAGAGCTTAATAGTAAAATTTATTAAATTTGCATTTAGAAATTACTGCTATGAAAATCAGGTTTTTATTTATCTTTTTCTTTTTGCTGCTACTTCCTGAATTAGCTGAAGCACAATGTTCTATGTGCCGCGCAGTTTTAGAAAGCGATACCGATACCAGTGCTGCTGAAGGTATTAATAACGGGATTCTTTATCTAATGGCTTTTCCTTATTTGTTGGTGGGTGGCCTGGGATATTTTATATATCGTTCCCGAAAAAAAGCTAAGAAGTCTGGAAAGGCATAAGCAGCTTTTAAAATATTTTCTTCAATTATATGTAACATTTCCCTTTTCGTAGAGTCTTATGGGTGACACTTTTGGTTAAAAGTTAACAACCTGTAATTTTTCACTACGATGATAGAAATTAAAGATCTTCATAAATCCTATAAAATGGGTAGTAATTCACTACACGTTTTAAAAGGAATTAATTTTAGCGTTGCTGAAGGGGAACTCGTTTCTATCATGGGATCTTCAGGGTCTGGGAAATCTACTTTACTTAATATTTTAGGAATGCTAGATGAAGCCGATGGAGGCTCTTACACTTTAGATGGCGTTCCTATAAAAAATCTAAACGAAAAAATAGCGGCCCGGTACCGTAACAAATTTTTGGGTTTCATATTTCAATCCTTCAACCTTATTTCTTATAAAAACGCTCTGGATAATGTTGCGCTTCCGCTGTATTACCAGGGAATTAAACGTGGTGAACGTATAGATAAGGCAATGAGTTACCTTGAAAAGGTAGGTCTTGCAGATTGGGCAGGGCACTTACCCAATGAACTTTCTGGAGGGCAAAAGCAGCGTGTAGCAATTGCACGAGCACTTGCCAGCGATCCAAAAGTACTTTTAGCCGATGAACCTACGGGCGCCTTAGATTCAAAAACCTCTTACGAGGTGATGAATTTAATTCAGGAAATTAACGATGAAGGCCGCACCATACTTGTTGTAACACACGAACCCGATATTGCAGCAATGACCAAAAGAATCGTCAATTTAAAAGACGGTAGAATTATACAGGACACCCCCGTTAACCAGGTTAGAGCGCTACAAAATGTTTGATCTTGAACGTTGGGAAGAAATTTTTGAAACAATTCGTAAAAATAAATTACGAACGTTTCTAACCGGGCTTTCAGTGGCTTCGGGTATCTTTATTTTGGTAGTTCTTCTTGGAATTGGCGAAGGGATGCGTAATGGTATTGCGCAAGAGTTTGAAAGAGATGCCGCCAATATAATGTATGTCTATACCGGGGTGACTTCTAAAGAATATAAAGGCCTGAATCCCGGGAGAAGAATTCAGATGAAAAATGAAGACTTCAATTACACTGCTGTTAAATATCAGGACGATTTAGAATATAGATCTTCTATCTACAGAATTTGGAATGGAATAGTGAATTTTGGAAAAGAATCTGGTTCCTATCGTGTAGAAGGTGTTTATCCAGATTATCAGTTTCTGGAAAACAGTGGGATGGTGGAAGGAAGATTTGTAAATTTTAAAGACCATCAAAATTTCGAAAAAGTTGTAGTTGTTGGTAATAAAGTACGCAACGATCTTTTTAAAGACAAAAAAGATCCCATTGGTGAGTATGTTCAAATTTCAGGAGTAAATTTTAAAGTAATAGGTGTTTTTACCGATCCGGGTGGGGAAAGAGAAGAAAGTAGGGTTTTTATGCCACTTTCTACCGCACAACGTGTTTTTGGAGGCGGTAATAATATTGCAAATATGGCTTTTACCTTAGAGCCTGCAGAAAACTTTGAAGCAGCCCTGGCCGCTTCTACTCGTTTTTCTGAAGCTATAGAAAATCAGTTAAAAGAAACCCACACCATAGCGCCAGACGATGAAAGTGCCATTAGCATTAATAACTCTCTGGAAAATGCCAAGCGTTTCTTCGATCTTATGGATATGATAAAATTCTTTTTCTGGGGAGTTGGTATTTGTACTATTATAGCCGGAATTGTTGGTGTAAGTAATATTATGCTCATAATTGTAAAAGAAAGAACCAGGGAAATTGGAATTAGAAAAGCACTCGGCGCCGAGCCACTTTCTATAGTTGGAATGGTACTTCACGAATCTATTTTTGTAACCGCAATTGCTGGGTTTATAGGTTTAATTGCCAGTTTGTTACTATTGGAGTTTGTGGGTCCGCTTATAGAAACCCAGTATATTTCCAATCCTTCGGTTAATTTCAATGTAGCCCTTACTACCGTTTTTATCCTGGTTTTGGCCGGTGCAATCGCCGGATTTTTCCCTGCTTGGAGAGCCGCGAGAATTAGACCTATTGTAGCATTAAGAGACGAATAATATGTTTAGCAGGGATAAATGGAACGAGATAATTGAAGCCTTAAGTGCTAACTGGTTTAGAACTTTACTTACGGCTTTTGGGGTAATGTGGGGAATTTTCATCCTGGTTATTTTACTGGCTGCCGGTAAAGGGTTTGAAAATGGCGTAAAACAAGGTTTTGGAGGTATAGCTACCAATACTATGTTTATGTGGACACAAACGGCTTCTAAACCTTATAAAGGCCTTCCCAAAGGCAGGCGCTATAATTTTAAAACTTCTGATGTTGAAGCCTTGCGGGAAAATGTACCTGGACTTAGGTTTATATCTCCCAGGAACCAGTTAGGGGGCTTTGGTGGAAATAACAATGTGGTTCGCGGTTTACAAACCGGTGCCTTTAACGTGTATGGAGATTATCCCGAAATCATTCAGCAGGAGCCTATGGATGTTACTTCTGGAAGGTTTATTAATTATCTGGATATTCAGGAAAAGCGTAAAGTTGCCATAATTGGTGAAGGGGTAAGGCGCGAATTGTACGAAAAGGAGGAAGAAGTCCTGGGGACTTATCTCAAAATTAATGGTGTAAATTTTATGGTAATTGGCACATACAAAAAGAAAGGTGGCGGAGGTGGAAATTCAGAAGAAGCACAGAAAGAAATTTATGTGCCCTTTACGGCTTTTTCCCAGGCTTTTAATATGGGAGATACCGTAGGTTGGATGGCGATCACTGCCGAAGATGAAAATTCTATTACCAGCTTAAAATCCAGCGTTTTAGATCTCATAAAGAGCAGGCATTCTATTCATCCTGAAGATGATAGAGCCGTAGGTAATTTTGATTTATACGAAGAATTCAACAAAATAAACGGTTTGTTTATAGCCTTAAAAGCAGTGGCTTATTTTGTAGGGATTTTAGTACTGCTATCAGGGATAATTGGAATTAGCAATATTATGCTCATTGTAGTAAAAGAAAGAACCAACGAGATTGGGGTTAGGCGTGCACTTGGCGCCACACCCTGGTCTATTAGGGGGCAAATTTTAATGGAATCTATTTTTCTTACCATAATTTCAGGAATGGCAGGGATTATTTTTGCCACCGGAATTATTGCCGCAATAAATTATGCCTTAAGCGGTATGGATACTTCAGAAATGATGTTTGCCAATCCAAGTGTAGATCTGGGAGTGGTACTTACTGCTTTAATGATTTTAATTTGCTCTGGCTTGCTGGCCGGGCTTATTCCGGCGCAAAACGCAATTAAGATCAAGCCTGTAGATGCTCTTAGAACCGAATAACTAGAAAAAAATAAAGAATACAAATTCAATCAAAAAATGAAAAAAACAGTTACCATCTCAATTTTAGTATTGATCGCCGTGGTTTTTGTAGGGGCGTTATACTATTTGTTTCAAAAAAATCAGGAAGATCCTACGGTTTATGAAACCGAGCAGGCTTCAATGGAAACCATCGTGAAGAAAACGGTGGCAACGGGAAATATTGTTCCGAAAGAAGAAGTGCTAATAAAGCCGAATATTTCAGGAATTATAGATGAAATATATATTGAGGCCGGGGAGAAAGTGAAGGCGGGTGACCTTATTGCCAAAATTAGGGTGATCCCCAATGTAAATTCATTACAAAGTGCGAAAGATGCCGTAGCTACAGCGCGGATCAATTTAGAAAATGAAAAGAAAACCTTTGAAAGACAGAAATCTTTGTTTGAAAAAGGGGTGATTTCTCAAAACGATTTTGATAATGCTGAAGCTAATTTTAAAAGGATGCAGCAAAACTTCCGCTCTGCCGAGCAGAATTTTGAAATTGTTCAAACCGGTACCACAAGCGGTATTGGTAGTGCAGCCAACACGCTTATAAGATCTACTGTAGATGGAATGGTGCTGGATGTTCCGGTTAAAGTAGGAAACCAGGTTATTGAAAGTAACAACTTTAACGATGGTACTACCTTAGCCACGCTTGCCGATGTTAACGAAATGATTTTTGAAGGAAAAGTTGATGAAAGTGAAGTGGGGAAAATTAAAGAAGATTTACCGCTTGAAGTAACTGTGGGTGCTATAGAAAATAAAACTTTTAATGCCATTTTAGATTATATAGCACCAAAAGGTGTAGACGAAAACGGAGCCATTCAGTTTGAAATAAAAGGAACTTTAGATAAAGCCGATACTACCTTTATTCGTGCCGGTTTAAGTGCAAATGCCTCTATTATTTTAGACCGGGCAGACGAGGTTTTAGCAATTAAAGAAGCACTTGTTCAATTTGACCCAGACAGCCAGAAGCCTTTTGTAGAAGTACAAACCGGAGACCAGGAATTTGAAAGACGGGATTTGGAATTAGGAATAAGTGATGGTATTCAGGTTCAGGTAATAAATGGCATTTCTAAAGACGATAAAATTAAGGTTTGGAATATTGTAAAACCTAGTCCGGAGTTTGCCGGTAATTAGATTTTTAATTCAAAATGTAACAAGTTTAGAATTTCATAGACTCATCAACTACAATTCCTATTATGAAAAAATACAGCTTACTAATCATATTTTTATTTTCTGCTTTAGTGGTAAAAGCACAGGAAGGCAAAAAGTGGACCCTCCAGGAGTGTGTTAATTATGCCCTGGAAAATAATATTTCAGTAAAACAAAGCGAACTCGATGTGGAGTTGGCAGAGCTTGGTAGAAGAGACGCAATTGGTAATTTTCTGCCTAATATAAATGCATCTGCAACAAATTCCTGGAATACGGGTCTTACCCAAAACGTAACTACTGGAGTTTTACAAACGCAAACCACCAGAAACTTTTCTGCAGGAGTAACTGCAAGTCTAAACCTTTTTGATGGGCTAAGAAACTTTAAACAATTGCAACGTTCAAAGATATCTGAACTTGCCAGCCAGTATGCGCTAGACAGGATGAAAGATGATATTACGTTGTTTGTAGCAGATTCTTATTTACAGGTGCTTTTTAACAAGCAAAACCTGGAAATTCTTAGAATGCAAAATGAAGTTACCCAGGAACAAATGGAAAGAACCAGGGAACTCGTAGAAGCCGGTTCTTTACCGCAGGGAGATCTTTTGGAAATTGAAGCTACCAATGCCGATGAAAGACAGCGAATAATTGTGGCCCAAAACAATATTAGAATTTCTCTTATAAGTTTAGCTCAAACCCTGCTTATTAAAGATTATGAGAATTTTGATATCGTAGAAAGAGATTATAATATTTTTGGAACCGAAATTCTAGATAATCCAGTAGAGGATATAGTAGAACAGGCTAAAGAAGAACGTTCTGAAATTAAAATTGCTGAAGCAAACCGTGAACTTGCTCAAAAAGACGTAGAGATTGCCAAAGGAGCTTACTACCCAAGTGTAGGAGCTTTCTTTAACTATAATACCAGGGAATCTGGACAGGGAAGAATAGTGGGTGCAGAAATAGATCCTAACGATCCTACCCGCGAGATTGGTGTGGTAGAAGAAACCGGTGACATTGTTGTGGCACCAAATACGCTTACTACAATTGGTAGCCCGCTGCCATTTTTTGAACAATTACAACGCAACGATGGTATGACTTACGGGGTTCAGGTTAGTGTACCAATTTTTAGCGGATTTGCCACCAGGAACCAGGTAAGAAGAAGCCAGGTAAATGCCAGGCGTGCGGAATATGAATTGGAGCAGGCAGAATTAGATCTTGAAGCGAATGTTTATCAGGCTTATGTAGATGCCGAAGGAGCTTTTGAAGCTTACGAAGCGGCCCTGGTTGCAGCAAACGCGCAAGAGCAGGCTTTTGAATATTCTACACAACGTTTTGATGTGGGAATTTCTAATGCTTTTGAATTTAGCCAGGCAAAATTGAGATATGAAAATGCACAAAGTGAAGTGCTAAGAACTAAATACGATTACATTTTTAAACTAAAAGTACTTGAATTATATTTTGGAGTACCGGTGACCGATCTTAAATTTTAAACCATGAAGAAAAAGACTCTTTTTATAATTATCGGAATTGCTCTCGCGCTTATTGTCTTGCTTATAGTAGGAAAAAAAGCCGGTTGGTTTGGTAAATCTGGCAATTTTAAAGAAGTAGAAATAACCAAAATAGAACCTATAGATATTATAGAAACAGTTTCGGCTACGGGAAAAATTCAACCGGAAATTGAAGTAAAACTTTCTTCAGAAGTTTCAGGAGAAATAATAGAACTTCCCGTGGTTGAAGGTCAGGCGGTAGAAAAAGGTGATCTATTGGTGAGGGTAAATCCAGATATTTACCAATCTAACGTAAATAGAGCCCAGGCAGGATTAGAAACTTCAAGAGCAAATTATTCGCAAGCCCAGGCAAGTTTAAAACAAGCTGAAGCTAACTATAACCGAAACAAAAGCTTGTTTGAAAAGGGTGTAATTTCTAAAGCAGAATGGGACAGGATCGTTTCAGAATATGAAGTAGCACAGGCCAATAAAGAATCTGCTTATTACAATATGCAAAGTACAGCGGCTACGGTAAAAGAAGCTACAGATAACCTTGGACGTACCAATATTTACGCGCCTATGAGCGGAACCATTTCAAAACTTGATGCCGAACTTGGTGAAAGAGTTGTTGGAACCCAGCAAATGGCCGGTACCGAAATTCTTAGGGTGGCCAATCTAACCAATATGGAAGTGGAAGTAGATGTAAACGAGAATGATATTGTAAAAGTACAGGTAGGAGATTCTACAATTGTTGAAGTTGATGCCTATTTAGGAAAAGAATTCAGCGGAATTGTTACTGAAATTTCTAACTCGGCTGATGCTGCTCTTACTACAGACCAGGTAACTAATTTTAAAGTTAAAGTTCGTATAATAGAAGAATCTTACAAAGAGCTTTTAGCGGGAAAAGATGAGAATTATTCTCCATTTAGACCGGGGATGACAGCTACTGTAGATATAATTACCAATAGAAAAGATAATATAATTGGAGTGCCTATTAGTGCTATCGTGATTAAAAATGATACCACGGCAGGTAAAAATCAAGATCAAAAATATGAGGCGGTTTTTCTAAAAGAAGGAGAAAAAGCCGAACTTAGAAAAGTTACCACTGGAATCCAGGACGATAGTAATATCGAAATTACCGAAGGCCTGGAGGAAGGGGAGACGGTAATAACCGGCCCTTATAATACCGTGACAAAAAGCCTGAAAGAAGGTGATGATGTTGAGGTGACTAATAAATAGGAATAAGAAAAATTTGAAGATTTGGCATTAATACTTTGCTTAGAAACCGCTACTACAAACTGCTCTGTGGCACTTTCAAAAGATGGCGTTCAACTTGCGCTTAAAGAAGATAAGAGTAACAATTATTCGCACGCCGAGAAGTTACACGTTTTTATAGATGAAATTCTAAAAGAAAATAATTTAACGGTCACAGATCTTGATGCCATAGCAGTAAGTAAAGGGCCGGGTTCTTACACCGGACTTAGAATTGGCGTTTCTACCGCCAAAGGCTTATGTTTTTCATTAGATATTCCATTAATTTCTATCGCTACGCTCGCTTCTTTAGCAGCGCAGGTAAAACTGGAGAAAGGATATATAATTCCGATGTTAGATGCGCGTAGAATGGAAGTTTATTCAGCAGTCTTTGATCAAAATTTGAAGAATATTAGAGAAACCAAAGCTGAAGTTTTAGCTGAAAATTCTTTTATTGATTTTCTCGAAAAAGATAAAACGGTATTTATAGGAAACGGTGTAGAAAAGTTTGAAGCGATTTGTAAACATGCTAACGCTGAATTTATATCAGATAAATTACCCTCTGCACGGGAAATGTGCAGTTTGGCGGAAGCTAAATACAAAATAAGCGACACCGAAGATGTCGCTTATTTTGAACCTTATTATTTAAAAGACTTTATTGCCGGGTAACTAATCGGCGATATTCGAATTGTTGTTATCCTGTTTTTGTGCTGATTTCTTTTCTATCGTACCATTCATTTTAGTTTGGTCGTAGAGGTAAACATCACGCTGAGGATAAGGAATTGTCATTCCGGCTTCTTCCAGTCTAATTTTTCCTTCTTCAATCATATACCAGTGAAGATCCCAGAATTTACTGTTTTCGGCAAAATATCTAACTGAAAAGTTTACAGAATCGGCACCGAGTTCAGCTACAATAATTTGTGGTGGCGGGTCTTTAAGCACATCTTCCTGCTCTTCAACAAGATCTCTAAGTACCTGCTTAGCCTTTTTCAAATCATCATCGTAAGAAATTCCAAAACTTAAGGTTTCCCTTCTTGTACCATTATGACTGTAATTAATAATATTATCGTTGCTTAATTCGCCGTTTGGAATTACTGCACGTTGATTTCCAAAAGTGTCTAATTTGGTATAGAATAAGGAAATTTCTACAACAGTACCTGAAACCCCTTGAACTTCTATCCAGTCACCGACTTTAAAGGGTTTTAATATTATAAGAAGTACACCGCCGGCGAGATTAGATAGCGAGCCCTGCATAGCAAGACCAATGGCTAAACCGGCCGCACCAATTGCGGCAACCAAAGATGCGCTTTCTACACCTAATTGGGTAATAAAAAGTACAAAAAGAATGATGCGAAGTCCCCACTTTACAGCATTTATAGTGAAGATTTCTAAGGTTTCATCAAAATTTTTCTTTTTAAATAATTTGTCTAAGTATTTAACAATAAGACCAATTACCCAAAGCCCAATAATAAGCAGCGCAAGTGCTCCTAATAACGTTGGCAGATAATCTATTAATTTTTCTGCGTATTCTTTCGCGATGGCGCCCCAATCGTTTAATTTATCCATTATATCAATTATTTTTCAAGCAACAAATTGACTATAAATATTTTATTTATCAGAACCTTTATTGTTTAATTTTTGTTAAAATTGTTTAATTTTTTTAATAGATTCTACTACGGAGTTTAAAGGAAGATCGCATTTACCATCACTGCATATGTAAATTAAATCTTTATTATTTTTAAATCTCGATTTTAAAAGTTCTACTTCTGATTCACGGAGGCTTCCTGCAAACACAGTATGCGGAAAGTATTCTTCCTGAAGTTCTTTTCTTATTCCCAGTGCATTTTTGCTAGTAATTGCGACTTCATAAAAATTTCCAGTGAAATTAAGCATTAAATTCAGCCAGTTGGCGTAGGATTGCGGCTGGGTCTCTATTTGGGGTTGAACGGTTTTAAGCATTTTTTCAGCTAAATTGTAATAATCCCGGTTTCCGGTTATTTTAGAGATTTTAAATAAATTCTTAGCCATAACGGAATTTGAAGCCGGCATTACATTATCGTTTAATTCATAATTTCTGGTGATTAGCGCTTCATCTTTGGAAGAAGTAAAATAGAATAAGCCGGTTTTTTCATCTTGGAAATCTTCAAAACAAACCTCAGTTAATTTTTCGGCAATTTCCAGCCATTTTTCATCAAAAGTAACTTCGTATAAATTTTTAAAAGCCTCGGTACAAAAAACATAATCTTCCAGATAAGCATTTATAGAACTTTTTCCGTTATTGTAATTATGCCATAGCCTGTAGTCTTTTTTAAACTGATATTCCTGAAGAAATTCAGCATTTTTAAGAGCTTTTTCTAAGAATTCCTGGTTACCAAAAGCTTTGTAAGCGTCTACGTAGCCGGTAAGCATTAAAGCGTTCCAGGACGTTAGGCTTTTATCATCTAATCCCGGTTTTGTTCTTTTATCACGTTCTTTTTTTAAAATTTTAGTCCAATTTTCTTTTTTAGATTCCAGTTCAGATAAACTGAGATCAAATTCATCAGCTATGGTTTCATCATTTTTAGACCTGATAAGAACATAATTATTCTCCTCCCATTTTCCGGAAGAATTTATATTATAATAAGCTTCAAAAATTGGAAAATCTTCTTCTAAAAGTTCCTGTAAGTTCTCTTTTTTCCAAACGTAATAAGCGCCTTCGGTTTTATTTCCGTTTTCATTTTCACTATCGGCATCTAAAGCCGAGTAAAAAGCGCCTGTAGTATCGGTAAGTTCTTCCTCTATAAAATTTAGGGTTTTAAAAACTACTTCTTTATACCAATTATCTTTAGTGAATGAATAGGCTTTGCTATATAAACTTACCAGTTGGGCATTATCATAGAGCATTTTTTCAAAATGAGGTACGTGCCATCGCTCATCTACCGAGTAACGCGAAAATCCACCGCCTATGTGGTCAAAAACGCCGCCGTAAGAGATTTTATTAAGGCTGTGAAGAGTATGTTCCAAAACGGCTTTATTTTCTAACTGCACGCCGCTACGCAATAAAAATTTCTGGTTTACCGGAAGCATAAATTTTGGTGCCCCGCGGGAACCACCATTTTTTTTATCGAAGCCAATTTGCCATTTTTCAAGAATTTCATTTAGAAAATCTTTGCTGAACGGCGTTTCTTCCTCAGGAATTTCTATGAGTTGCAATTGTTGCAGCCCTTCTTCAAGCCGTGAAGCATATGCTTTCATTTCCCCCGGCTTGGTTTGGTAAAGTCCTGAAAGTTGTTTTAAAGCGTCTTTCCATTGCTCTTTTCTAAAATACGTTCCGCCCCAAACTGGCCTGCCGTCGGGGAGGGCAACAATATTCATAGGCCAACCGCCGGCACCGGTCATTACCTGTACCGCATTCATATAAACCTGGTCTATATCTGGACGTTCTTCGCGGTCAACTTTTATATTTATAAAATGCTGGTTCATAATTTCGGCTACACTTTCATCTTCAAAACTTTCGTGCTCCATCACGTGACACCAATGGCAGGCAGAATAGCCTACGCTAATAAGCAATAATTTATCTTCTTCTCGCGCTTTTTTTAAAGTTTGGGAATTCCAGGCCTCCCAGTTTACGGGATTATGTGCGTGTTGTAAAAGGTAGGGACTGGTCTCGTTTATTAGGCTATTGGTGAATTTTGGTGTGGTCATGGTTATTTTTTAAAATGAAAAAGCTCCCTGGAATCCCAGAGAGCCTTGCTAATTTCTTGAGCTAAAATTAATTGACTTCAAAAGAGATTTTTACATTAACCCTAAATTCGGTAATGTTTTCTCCATTCACAAGTGCGCTTTGCTCTTTAACATAAACCGATTTTATATTTTTCACAGTTTTCGCGGCGTGCTTCACTGCTTTCTTTGTGGCATCTTCCCAGCTTTCGGTAGAATTTGCCAGGATCTCAATAACTTTTACAATAGACATAATAGATTGGTTTTAAAATGTTAGTATTCAATTAACTAAAGATAGCCTTAATTTCTTCGAAAACTAAATTGAAACTAAAAAATAGGGGTTATTACCAGTAAATTACGGGCCTACTTCTTCTAAAATTTCTGCGGAATGATTTAAGCTTTACATTATTAATTAAAGTTTTAATAACCTTCATAAAAACGATATAAGGAAAAAATCACTGATTTTTGCAGGTTAAAAGGAAGTTATTCGCATGCAGGATGTTTATTTAATAATTCTGGGAATTTTATTTATTCTGGCCATCACCGATTTGGTGGTTGGGGTTAGTAACGATGCTATTAATTTCCTGAATTCTGCCATTGGTTCTAAAGCGGTTTCCCTTAGGTCTATCCTTATTATTGCGAGTCTTGGTGTGGCGGTGGGCGCTATATTTTCCAGTGGATTAATGGAGGTAGCAAGAAAAGGAATTTTTCTTCCGCAAGAATTCTATTTTGAAGAGATCATGGTCATATTTATGGCCGTTATGATTACTGATGTTTTGCTGTTGGATTTCTTCAATTCTATGGGTTTGCCAACATCTACAACGGTTTCCATTATGTTTGAATTATTAGGAGCAGCCGTAAGTGTCGCCTTAATCAAAATTTTTAACACTACTAACGATATTTCGCACCTGGTAAACTTTATAAACGTTGAAAAAGCTTCTGAAGTTATTTTCGGAATTCTTATTGCCATAGTTATTGCTTTTATTACGGGTGCTGTAGTGCAGTATTTTTCACGTTTGGTATTTTCTTTTAAATATGAAAAAAGACTGAGGTTTGCCGGGGTTATTTTTGGAGGGGTTTCTCTTGCCGCGATCTTCTATTTTATCCTCATAAAAGGCCTTAACAGTATGGCTTTTGTTTCAGATCACTTTGTAGACGATGTAAATGAGAATCGAATACAGATTATTATTTTTAGTCTGCTTGGTTTTACTATGCTCTCTAAAATTCTTATTAGTTTTTTTAGGGTAAATATTCTTAAAATAATTGTGATGGTAGGTACGTTTGCGCTGGCCCTGGCCTTCGCCGGAAACGATTTGGTGAATTTTATTGGGGTGCCAATAGCAGCCTGGCAATCTTACGAAATATGGAGCGTTTCTGGAGTTTCGGCTTCTCAATTATTAATGAGTGATCTCGCCGGCAGCGTTCCCACACCAGAGATAATCCTCATTTTTGCGGGGGGAGTTATGGTACTTACCTTGTGGTTTTCAGGAAAAGCAAGGGCCGTGGTAGATACCGGTGTAAAGCTTTCCCGGCAAAATGAGGGGGCAGAACCGTTTGGAGCTAATTATTTATCCCGAACCATTGTTAGGTATTCTATAATGTTTGGTGCTGCAGTGTCAGATGTACTTCCGCAGAAGGTTAGAAAGCAGATAAATAACCAGTTTGAAACTCCAAAGACTAAAAATCAGCCCAGGGAAATAGCACCACCCGCATTCGATTTGGTGAGGGCTTCGGTGAATTTGGTGGTAGCCAGTATTCTAATTTCCATGGGAACTAATTGGCAACTTCCGCTTTCTACCACTTACGTTACCTTTATGGTGGCCATGGGTACTTCTTTGGCCGATAGGGCCTGGAACCAGGAAAGTGCCGTTTACAGGGTGGCGGGAGTTTTAAATGTAATTGGAGGCTGGTTTGTTACGGCTTTGGTGGCTTTTTTAGGAGCTGCAATTTTTGCCGCAATAATTTATTATGGAGGTTTAATTGCTATAGCCGTCTTGGTTTCTATAACCGCTTTTTTTATCGTTAAGAATACACTCTCTCACGCTAAAAAAGCTAAAGCCGATAAGCGCCAGAAAAGGTATAAACGAACCGATATAATTACTATTAACGAAATTACTGCAGAAAGCTCTGTAAATATCTCCCAGGTAATTTCTGGGATTAGTAAACGCTATACCAAAACCGTAGATAACCTGGGTTATCACGATTTAGGAAAACTAAAGAAGAATAATAAGAAAGTTGGAGAGCTTGAAAGCGAAGTAGATGATTTAAAAGGAAATATCTATTACTTTATAAAATCGCTAGACGAAGATTCAATTGAAGCAAGCCGATTTTATATTCATTTGCTGGATTATTTGCAGGAAATGGTAAACTCTACCCGATACATTACCAGAAACTCTTTTGAACACGTAAATAACAATCACAAAAACCTAAAATTTAACCAGATTAGGGATTTGAAAAAGATTGATAGAAAACTTCAGGAGTTATTTGGAGAGATAAAATACACCTTTGATGAACACGACTTTGAGCGCTTAGACAATATTCTTGCTGAAAAGCAACAGTTGCTAGATATGGTTTCAGAAATGATAGAGAAACAGATCACACGAATAAGGACTTCAGAAAGCAGTCCTAAAAACACAAAACTTTATTTTGGGTTTTTACTGGAGTCTAAAGACCTTATTTCGTCTACCCTTAATCTAATTCAGTTATTCAGAGAATTTTATGTGGAAGCGAAGTCTACGCTTTAACGTTTAAAGAATTATCCGTTTACTGCTTCTACATAATCTACTTTTCCGCGTAGCATATCCCTTAGCATTGTTTCAATTCCACTTTTAAGCGTCATTGTAGAAGAAGGACAACCACTACAAGCTCCCTGAAGAATTACTTTTACGGTTTTATTATCGGCATTATAAGAATCAAAAAGGATGTTTCCACCATCGCTGGCAACCGCAGGTTTAATATATTCATCAAGAATTGCGATAACTTGTTTAGAAGTATCGTCAAGATCTTTAATTTCCTGGCTTACCTCTGGATTTGCCGGATGGCTCGCTGCTTCAGTTTGTTGTGGTACCGAGGCTTCGGCTTTTAAAACTTCTTTCCCATCCTGTAGGTAATTAGTAATGAATTCTCTTAACTCCAGGGTGATTTCCTCCCATTGTGCAACATCATACTTATGGATAGAAACGTAATTAGAATCTATAAATACTGCTTTTACAAATGGAAAATGAAAAAGTTGTTGCGCAAGTGGCGCATCTTTAGCTTCATCAATATTTTTAAACTCGGCAGTTTTTAAAACCAGTTTTTTGTTGGCTACAAACTTCATTACGCCCGGGTTGGGAGTACTTTCAGCATAAACCGTAACCGGAACATTCTTGGCGTCCTTGGTGTCTTCTTTTACAACTACACCGCCTTTATTTAAAAATTCTTCTATTTGCGAGGCAACTTCTTCCTGTACATCATCCCATTCCACTATATCATATTTTTCTATCGCGATAAAATTTTGAGCGATATAAACCGTTTTTACAAATGGTAAATAAAATAACTGCTGGGCTATAGGAGATTTGGATGCTTCATCAATATTTTTAAACTCGTGATTCTCGTGCCGGGTAAGAAATTTGTTAGTTTCAAATTTAATGATTCCCGGTTTGTTGGTGGCTTGTATATTTATGGTGAAATTGCTCATATCATTTTTTTTGCAAAAGTACTAAAGAAAACTTAGTTAATCTATATCTTTACCTTTCTTATGGGGATTAGAACTTTATTTAGTGGGGATTATAATGTTTTTTTAAGAGCTAATCAAATTAGCTTAATTATTAAATTTATCTTCTTAATATTATTTGTTTTTTTAACCGGCTCGTCGGTGAAGTCACAGGAGGTAATTCCTATATACTCAGATTATTTAACCGATAATCTTTTTCTTCTTCATCCTTCTATGGCCGGTGCTGCTAATAGAAATCAAATTAGACTTACGGCCAGACAGCAATGGTTTGACGTAGAAAATGCACCTAGCTTACAAACCCTTGCGGTTAATGGCCGGGTAGGAGATAAGCTTGGGATTGGTGGAATTGTTTTCAACGACCAAAACGGGAATTTTTCTAAAATAGGTGCTTATGGAACCGTAGCCTATCATTTACTTTTTTCCAGAAGTGAACTGGACCTGAATCAACTTTCTTTTGGAATTAGTGCCGGGATTGTTCAGCATAGATTAGATCAAAGTGGATTTACCGAATTTGATCCTATTGTAAGTGGGAGTAATGTTTCTGACATCTTCGGAAATATGGATATTGGAGTCTCTTATTATTATTTAGATTTTTATGCACACCTGGCTGCAAAAAATTTAATTTCAGTAAGACGTGAACTATTTTATTCTGATGCTGTGCCCAGCAATCAGCGTAAATATTTATTCTCTACGGGTTATGTTTTTGATAATAATAATGATTGGAGTTATGAGCCTTCAATTTTATATCAGTTACGGGAAGCTACAAACGAGATGAATATAGATTTAAATATGAAAGTGTATCGGGAAGTTGATTTCGGGCAACTATGGGGCGGGGTTTCCTATAGAAACAGTTTTGAAGGTGCCGAATATACTACGGATGGTAACGAAATTGAAAGTCAGCAGCTGCGGTATATTACCCCATTTGTAGGCCTGGATTACAAAAATTTTATGTTTGGCTATACTTTTAGCTACCAGTTTAACTCGGTGGTTTTAAGTAATAATGGTTTTCATCAAATTACCATTGGCTACGATTTTGGAAAGAGTAGAGGGCGTTGGGATTGTAAATGCCCCGCTATTAATTAAAAGTCCAGGTAAGAGACTTTATAGCCATTTTTTTCAGCTTCAGTTAAATTCTCCAGAACTTTAGGATTGGTATTGCTGAAAAATTCCGGGATAGGTTTTTGAGAAGGCACTTCCGTTATTAATAAATTATTTTCGTTAAGAATAGATTTTGTTTGTCTGGCCACTGCTTCTCCCGAATCTATAATTATAACATCTTTTGGCATTAATTCTTTTAAAATAGGAATAAGGTAGGGATAGTGACTACAACCCAACACCAGGTAATCTATTTTATTTACTAAAAACGGCTCCAGGAGTCTGAGTAAATGGCTTCTCATTTGGGGAGAATCTAAATCTCCTGCTTCAATAAGTTCTACCAGGCCGCGACCTTCTACTTCAACCACATTAATATTTCTGGCATAAAAATCTGATGTTTTTGAGAAAAGTGTGCTGGTTAAGGTTCCACGGGTAGCCAAAATACCTATAGTTTTGGTTTTGGTATTTAGTGCAGCGGGTTTAATAGCCGGTTCAATCCCTATAAAAGGAAATGCATATTCATTTCTAAGGTCTTTAATGGCGTTTGTAGTAGCGGTGTTGCAGGCAACCACAATAATTTTGGCGCCCATTTCCAGCAATTTTTCAGTATTTTTTCGACTTAAATTTTTAATATCTTCAATAGGTTTTTCG
Source organism: Salegentibacter sp. UBA1130 (assembly GCF_002311535.1). Classification (NCBI taxonomy): domain Bacteria; kingdom Pseudomonadati; phylum Bacteroidota; class Flavobacteriia; order Flavobacteriales; family Flavobacteriaceae; genus Salegentibacter; species Salegentibacter sp. UBA1130. The sequence continues at coordinate 191,765 of NZ_DCAP01000027.1, forward strand.
CCGTATGGAGCGTTTTTACTATCGGCGAGGTAGATGGTTTTTTCAAAGGGAAGTAGCTCGTGAATTTCTCTCCAAATGGAAGTTCCCCCTACACCAGAATCAAAAATACCTATGGGTTGCAAATTGCTCATTGATACAAAAATAAAAACTGCGCCTGGAAAGGACGCAGTTTTTAATCTTTATTTATGTATTGGGTGAATATTACATTCCCAATTCAGCTTTTACATCTGTCATAAGATCTTTACCATCGGCAAGAATTACTCCTGTTCCTGTAGTAGAGTCAAGTACATAATCAAATCCTTGTTCTCTTGCTACTTTTTGGATAGCTTCACGAGCTTTTTCAATTACCGGTCTAATTAGATCGTTTTCTTTCTTTTGAAGTTCCTGACGAGCTCTCTGGCTGTGCTCCTGAATTCTTCTTTCAGTTGCCTGAAGTTCGCTTGCTCTTTTTGCATTTTCTTCTTCTGTTACTGTTTCAGCTTCAGATTGGTAACGTTGCATCGTGTTTTGAGCTTCAGTAAGCATGTCTTTAATCTCTGCATCGTAAGTTTTCTCTAACTTCTCAAGTTGAGACATTGCATCTTTATAAGCAGGCATAGTTTCTACAAGCTCCTGGGTTGCGATGTGAGCAACTTTGCTTTGTGCGTTTGTAAATGCAGTAGCTCCTATGGTTAATGCAAGGGCTATAAAAAGTGTTCTGAATTGTTTCATTTTAATTGATATTAATTGTTTAAGTATTAAGGTTTAAAATTATTTAGTTTATGGTGTCTTTTCTATTTCGTGCCGCTTCTATAGAATCTCTTTTTTGTTTTCTTTCCTTTAAAATTCTTTCCCGGCGTTCTTCAAAAGCTTTTTGTCTGGCTTCTTTAATAGAGTCTTGTTTTTTTCTGCGTTCTTCTATTAAGGCTTCGCGTTCGCTTTTACGATCTTCAATAGCTTGTTCGCGTTGGCTTAATTCTTCATCTTCCTCTGCTGTACGCGCTTCAGCTCTCTCAAGTTCTCGTTCTTCCTGTTTTGTTTCAATTTGTTTACGGTTAGAAGCTCTGTTAATACTTCTTAGAACCTGGTCACTTAAATCAAAGCGTTTTTTTGCAAATAACATACCCGATTCAGCATTACGGTCAAATATAAAATCGAAATCCCTGTTTTCACCTATTTCCTGCAGGGCGTTAAAAACCTGATCCTGGATTGGCTTTATTAATTGCCTCTTTTGAATCATGTAATCACCTTTCGGGCCAAAACGTTTCTGCTCGTAATTTGTAGCCTGCTCTTGCTGGTAAGCGATCTCTTCTTCCCGTTCTTCAATTAGTTGGGGAGTGAGTAACGCCCGTTCATTTTGCAGGCTGGTTTTCATTTCACTAATTTCGTTTCGCTTTTGCTCAATTTCGTTTCGCCATTCTTTTACTCGCCCGTCTAATTGAGATGAAGCTTGCTGATATTCTGGAACATTTTCAAGGATGTATTCCATATCCACAAAGCCTATATTTATTGGCTTTTGAGCGCTTGCCCCCAATCCAATAAAAATAAAAAGTGTGAATAAAAATGTTCTTTTAAGCATACTTAAATCGAATATAGAAAATATCGTGCCAAATTAAAATTGCTGTCCGATAATGAAATGCGTTTCCCAACCGTTAGGCCCGGGTTGTCCTCCAATAGGATCAAAACCGTAACCAAAGTCAATACCAAGTAAACCAAAGGCTGGCATAAAGATTCTTAAACCTGCCCCGGCAGATCTATTCACCTGGAAAGGATTAAAGTCCCTAAAATTATCGTAAGATGCACCTGCTTCCAGGAAGGTAAGTGCATAAATAGATGCTGTTGGCTTTAAGGTAATAGGATATCTAAGTTCTAAAGAGTATTTGTTGTAAATGGTAGCGCCATCATCATTAACTCCGGCAGGACGATCTAAAGGAACTACAGATTGATTTGGATAACCTCTTAACTGTACGGTTTCTCTGCCATCTAAACTAAATGCGCCAAGGCCATCTCCCCCAAGAAAGAATCTTTCAAAAGGTGGAACACCACGATCGCTATTATAAGCTCCAAGGAAACCATATTCGGCGTTAGTTCTTAGTACAAGTTTGTCGTAGATTTGAGTAAACCACTCACCACTAAACTTAACTTTATAGAATTCTAACCAGTTAAATTTCTTCTGATCTATTAGACGTTGGTCTCCAACTGCATTTTCAGGAGTGACCCTGTTGCCTTGTTGGTCTATAAGATTCCCATTATCATCTTCCAGCTGAAACTCTCTTTGATCAGCTAAATTTGCATAATCTACACCATTCCATAAAGAATAAGGAGGAGTGAATTTTGCCGTAAGTTTAAATTTAGAACCCCCCATTGGGAAAATTGGGTTTACATAAGTATTATCTCTTGTGAGTCCAAAAGTATAGGTGAAGTTGTTAGAGTGACCATCACCAAAAGTAAATAGCCCCGTATTGTAATTATTTAAGTTATAACGCTGAAAACCTACCGAGTGAGACACCGTCATATAAGGATCTGGTACCGTTAAACGTTTTGCCAGGCCTACGTTTATTCCAAGTATATCAAAACTTCTGCTTCTATCTGCTTCTCTGTTTATATAATCGAATAAAAACTGTCTTGTATAAGAGAAAGAGGTTTGCAAACTTACCGGCTTTTTACCTCCCAACCATGGCTCCTGAAAAGACAGGCTGTACGTTTGATAAAACGTACTGGCTTGTGCTCTTAAAGAAAGCGTTTGCCCATCTCCCATAGGTACTGGCTTATAGGCTTCTTTATCAAAAATTCCAGATAAAGAGAAGTTGTTAAAGGACAGCCCCAAAGTGCCAATAAAGCCACCGCCACCGTAACCACCTTGTAGTTCTATTTGGCTGGCGCCTGCTTCTACAACAGAATATTCAAGGTCTAAAGTACCGGCCTGCGGATCTGGATCAACAAATTTTGGTTCTAATTGCTCTGCATCAAAAAATCCAAGTTGTCCAAGTTCCCTAACGGTATTAACCACATCTTCCTGGCTATATTTTTGGCCTGGTTTTGTTCTTAATTCACGATAAATAACGTGATCTTTTGTTTTGTCGTTTCCGGTTACACTAATATTATTGAAGTATGCTTCTTTTCCTTCAATTATTCGTATTTCAAAATCTATGGTATCGTTGTAAACATTGGTTTCTACAAGGTTAATGGTAGAAAATAAATAACCATTGTTTTTATACAGGTTAGAAAGATCTTCCCCGTCTGGTTTGGTTTCATCGGCAATTCGCTCGTCTAAAAGCACCCCGTTATAAACATCGCCTTTATTAATTCCTAAAGCTCGTTGTAATTGCGCATCGGTATAAACCGAATTTCCTAAATAATCTATATTACCAATATAATATTGATCTCCTTCTTCTACCTTAAGATTTAAGGCTATGGTTTCGTCGTCAACTTCTACCAAAGAATCTGTAACAATCCTGGCATCTCTATAACCACTTTCCTTATATTTATCTATAATATTTTCTTTGTCTTCCTGGTAATCTGCCCTCACAAATTTTGATCTTTTCCAAAAGCGGAAAAAATTCTTTTGTTTGGTGTTTTTCATGGCCCTTTTAAGCTTCCAGTTAGAAAATTTTTCGTTGCCAGAAAAATTTATTTCGGCAATTTTTACACGATCACCCTGGTCTATGTCTATAAGCATATTTACCAGGTTGGTATTTGCTGTAGTATCGGTAACTTCACTAGTGCTTATTTTTGCCTTAGCATTAAAATAACCTTCTTTTCTATACTTACTTTCAATATAATTTTTGGTGGTGGTTATAAGGTTTTCAGAAACTTTTGCGCCTGTTCTTAGTTTGTTTTCCTTAATTATTTCTTCCTTCTCCCGTTTTTTAAGTCCGGTAACCTGAACTTTATTAAGTTTTGGAACTTCCTGTATCTCAATTTCAAGATCGGCTACATTGCCGTCACTTACATTGGTGATATAAAAGTTAATATCACTAAATTGATCAATATCCCATAGTTTATTGATCACGCTACTAATTTTATCTCCGGGAATATAGATTTCTTCCCCTTTTTTTAGACCGGTATAAGCAATTACGGTTTGCTCGTTAAAACTAACGGTACCCGTAACTTTTATATCTCCAATTATATATTTTTTGCCATCTGCTAATGGTAAGCCCTGAGCTTGTGAAGAAATGCTGAATATTAAACTGCATGCTATTGCCAGAAGGGTAAATACTTTCTTCGTCATGAATGCGCTAACTGAGTTGCTCACTGGTTTTTCCAAATCGTCGTTCTCTATTTTGATAATTGTAAATGGCTTCAAAAAGATTTTCTTTTCTAAAATCTGGCCATAAGATTTTTGTAAAATATAATTCGGCATAAGCAATTTGCCATAATAGAAAGTTGCTTATACGTTGTTCTCCGCTGGTTCTGATTAGTAAATCCACCTCCGGAAAATTTCGGGTGTAAAGATGCTGATTTATAACCGATTCATCAATAGCATCGGCGCTTATTTCATTATTTTTAACTTTCAGGCTAATTTCACGTATTGCAGAACTTAGCTCTTCCCGTGAACCGTAACTTAGTGCAAGGTTAAGCACCATACGATCGTTGGTTTTAGTTTTCTCTATAACTTCGTGAAGTTCTCTAAATACCTTTTTAGGCAGGGTATTTAGATTTCCTATAGCGTTTAACCTAATATTATTGTCCTGAAGTGTTTTAATTTCTTTTCTTAAGGAAGAGACCAATAGACGCATTAAAGTGTCTACTTCTAATTTTGGACGCTTCCAGTTTTCGGTAGAAAAAGCATAGAGGGTGAGGTATTCTATGCCAATTTCGGCTGAAGCTTCTACAACATCTCTAACTGCGGTAGTGCCTTCTTCGTGCCCAGCAGCCCTAAGAAAGCCTTTTTTTCTTGCCCAACGCCCATTACCATCCATAATTATGGCAATGTGTTTAGGTAGTTTCTTAAGATCTATGTTTTTTTTATAATCCATATTAAAATCTACTGTAGCAAGGTTCCCTACCCCATGAGAAGGTGAAATTCACGCCCGTAAAAACATACCAATCGTTGGTATTTCTATTTCCGAATTCCTTTTTTGGCATTCTGTTCCCAAAAATTTCTTCAGGCCAGCTTCCATCCAGGTTGTCGGTAAAAGTATAACGAACACCTACTTCCAGGGCTCCTACAATATGCGAGGTAATACTTTCTTTGTAACCAAAAACTACCGGAATAGCAAAATCCCAGTTGGCGCCCTGGTTTTCCAATTGGCCGTTAGGAAAATCGGCATCAAGTAGTAAGTGATCTGCTCTAAAATAAGTTATCCCTGTATACAAATATGGGGTGCTTTGGGGATGGCCTTCGTGCAAATCAAAACTCCAGAAATTATACTCTAATCCTAACGAAGCTTCTGCAATTGTATTGTTAAAAGAGTAGCCTCTGTTTAATCTTCGGGGGTCATTAGAATTTGCATCGTCGGCATTTATTTCTGCATATAAAAGCGAAAATCTAAAAGCGTGACGTGGGCTGCGATTCCATTTAAGCAATGCGCCTCCAACCAGTCCGCTGGGTAGAACAAAATTGGTTCGCCCTACATCTCCAATATAATTGGCGCCACCAATATATGGTCCTACTTCAAATGTTTGAGAATTTGTTTTTGGAGCAAAAACAAGCATGATTACTACAACTAATAGGTACCTCATAGGCTTTCAAAAGTTTGCAAATATAACAATTATGTTTGCTCCACAATAATTTGAGCAATTTTGTATATATTCTTAAACAGTTTTTAAAATCATTTATTGCTTAATTACGTTTATCCTCACCCCACATTAACTTTTTTCTTAGGGTGTGAAGAAAACTATCGCCTTTAAGTTCAACAAGATTTATTGCGTAGGGTGCTTTTTCTATAATAATTTCAGTATCATTTTCCAGGGTTGCGATACGGGAATCCATAGAAACTAAATGAGATTCTTCCCGTCCCGATACCCGAAGTGTTATTTTAGTATCGTCTTTAATTACTAAAGGACGCGCGTTTAAATTATGTGGCGCAATGGGGGTAATTATAAGAGAGCCTGCATCTGGGGTTATAACCGGGCCGCCACAACTAAGGGAGTAACCGGTAGAGCCTGTGGGTGTAGAGACAATTAATCCATCGGCCCAATAAGAATTTAAATATTGATCATTTAGCCACGTATCTACGGTAATCATAGAAGTGGTGTTTTTTCGGCTAACTGCAACTTCGTTAAGGGCTATATTTCTAAAAACCGGGTCGTGGCTGGTGGGATTTGTTTTAATATTTAAAACAGTTCTACGGGAAATACTAAATTTCTTTTCAAGAATACTCTGTAAACATTCTTTGATTTCCTCTTTTTGAATAGTTGCCAAAAAGCCCAATCTCCCTGTGTTAATTCCTACAATTGGAATATCTAAATTTCTAATATAATTTATAGATTTTAAAATAGTACCATCTCCACCAATACAAAAAAACAAATCGAAACTATTATCTAACTCTTCAAATGTGTTGAAGTGTGAGTAATTTTCATTTATAGTTTTATTTAAATGAATTAGATCCAGGAAATTTTCTTCAATTACTACTTTAATATTTTCGCGCTTCAGCAATTCCAGAAGCTGCCCTATATAGATCCCGGCATTGGTATGGTAAAACTGACCGTAGATGCCTACTTTCATATATTCATATATTTATCTAAATACTTAGAGCGGTCTCTAAGATTTTTGTTGAAATTGTCTTCCCGGTGTTCAGAAATTATTTTATAACCATAGCGGCGGAAAGACTGAATAATTTCATTTATACCCGAAGGGCTTAATTTAACCGTGATTTGGGCAACATCATTTTCAATTTTTGAAATAAAGATCCCCAGAATATTGGCATTATTAGATTCGGTAATTTGGGTGATTTCGCTAAAGGAATAATCTTTTATACCTTTTTGGATCACAATAATATTTCCCGCTTCGCTTAAAAAAGGCGTTTCGTTAAATAAGGCAATAATTTCGTTGAGTTCTACATAGCCCAAATAGGTGTTTTCTTCATCTAAAACAGGAAGAATATTGGTATTGTTTTGGGCAAAACGTTCTAAAATATCCAGCCAAAAATCTGTATTTCTAACAAAGAAACCTTCCAGGGCATATTGATAATCTTCCAGCGATTTTTCGGCTTCAAAACAACGAATATCGTTTTCTGAAATACAACCCATATAAATACCGTTGTTTTCTACTGGTAAATGCGAATATGTTAACTGATTGAATAAGTCCTGGACTTCCCCAATTTTATCAGAAAAATGCCTTATAGAGACATCGTTAATTATAATATCTTGCATGTTCATGATGTCGCTTCCTTTTTATGCAAATTAATTAAAATAAAATTCATTAGGGCATTTACAAGTTTGTATTTTTGTTAAACAAAAGCTTATAAAATGACTAAATTAAGTGTAAATATCAATAAAATTGCCACTTTAAGAAATGCCCGAGGGGGCAATATTCCCAACGTAGTGGAAGCCGCCAAGAAAATAGAATCTTTTGGTGGGCAGGGTATCACTGTTCACCCAAGACCAGACGAACGGCATATTACTTACCAGGACGTGCGGGATCTTTCTCCAATTGTGAAAACCGAGTTTAATATTGAAGGAAATCCGGTTGCAAAATTTATTAATTTGGTGCTGGAGGCAAAACCGGCTCAGGTTACTTTAGTACCAGATGCCGAAGATGCAATTACCTCTAATGCCGGCTGGAATACTATTAAAAACAAAGAATTTCTTCAGGAAGTAATCCAGGAATTTAAAAATAACGGTATTCGTACTTCTATATTTGTTGATCCCGATAAAAAAATGATAGAAGGAGCTGTGGAAACCGGTGCCGAGAGAATAGAATTATATACCGAGGCTTTTGCAGTAAAATATGCGAAAGGTGATAAAACGGGGGTAGAACCTTATAAAAAATGTGCAACTCTGGCACATCAATTAGGTTTGGGAATAAATGCCGGGCACGATCTTTCTTTAGAAAATATAAATTATTTTAAAGATAATGTACCTTACTTAGATGAGGTCTCTATTGGCCACGCACTAATTGCTGAAGCTTTATATATTGGGCTGGAAAAAACCATTGAAAAATACCTGGAATTGCTGAAATAATACAATTCCATAAAAAATAATTGCAATGAAATTAAATTCTATAATACTGGGAAAGGGGCAGCCCTTATTAATACTGCACGGCTTTTTAGGAATGAGTGATAATTGGAAAACCATTGGCAATAAACTTGCTGAAGAAAAGGATTTCCAGGTGCATCTTATAGATCAACGTAACCACGGGAAAAGTCCGCATACCAATGAGCATAGCTACGAGTTAATGGCTGAAGATGTGAAGGATTATTGCGAGCAACATTCTTTATCAAATATTATTTTAATGGGGCATTCTATGGGAGGTAAAACTGCAATGCTTGCCGCAGCCGAATATCCTGATTTGGTAGAAAAACTTATTGTGGTAGATATTGCGCCTAAATATTATAAACCGCATCATCAGCAAATCCTGGATGGATTAACAGCTCTGGAAGAAGCAGATTTAGACTCCCGGCAGGAAGCCGATAAATTACTTTCAGAATTTATTTCAGAAAAACCAATCAGGCTTTTTCTTTTAAAGAATTTAAACCGAAAATCTGAGGGCACATACTGTCTAAAAGTAAACCTGGAAACTTTAAAAGAGAATATTGAAGAAGTAGGCAAGTCTCTTCCGCAAGATAAAATTTTTAAGGGTTCTACGCTATTTATAAAAGGCGCTAATTCAAATTATATCAAAGAAGAAGACAAAGCTGCTATTCAAAAACAATTTCCTGAAGTTAAATTTGAGGAAATTCGCAATGCAGGGCACTGGGTTCACGCTGAGAAAATGAACGATTTCTACAAAGCTGTGGCCGATTTTCTTTAAAATCCTTCTAAATTTATTATGTGTGCATAATAAATTATCGTTTTTTGTTGAGTAATATGTAATTTATTCTAAATTTGGAGATAGTAAATTATTAGTATAGAATAAAATCCAAATCAATTATGAGAAAATTACTTTTCCTGGGCCTTTTTGGTCTAATGGCTGCGGTAACTTATGCAGGTGGGTATAGAGTGAGTCTCCAGGGACAAAGATCGCTAGCTATGGGCCACACCGGTGTTGCGGTAGTCAACAATGCTGAGCTTGCATTTTTTAACCCCGCAGGCCTTGTGTATCTTGAAAACAAGATAAATGTAGCAGCCGGTGCCAGTGCTGTTTTTTCCAATGTGAAATATCAAAATTCAGAATTCGGAATTAGTTCTGAAACCGATAGTCCTGTAGGAACGCCATTCTATGCCTATGGTTCTTACCGTGTGAACGATTGGTTAACTTTAGGATTGGCAGCTTATACTCCCTACGGTAGTAGTGTAGAGTGGCCAACAGATTGGGCCGGGTCTCATTTGGTAAACAATATAGATCTCCAAGCAATTTATATCCAGGCTCTTGCTTCTGTGAAAATTTCAGATAAATTAAGTGTTGGTGGTGGGCCAATCTATGTAAATGGATCGGTAAACTTTAACCGTAACCTTAACCGTACGCTAACTGATCTTAATGGAAACCGATCTAATGTAACCGTAGATGCCAGTGGGGTTAGCGCCTTTGGATGGTCTGCCAGTGCAATGTATAACGCAACCGAGGATTTACGTTTTGGTATAAATTACCGAAGTGAAATTATGGTTGAAGCAGAAGGTGGGGACGCTACTTTTCAAAACGTTCCAAATTCTCCTTTAACTCCTTTTCAGGATACACAATTTGATGCTGCATTGCCTATGCCTGCAGAGCTTTCGGTAGGACTTTCTTATGAGCTTCTGGATAAATGGCTTTTTGCATTCGATTATAATATGACCTACTGGGATGTTTACGAATCCTTAGATATAGATTTTGCAAATGCAACTCCAGATTCTAATAACCCAAGAAATTACAAAAACTCTTCTTCTTACAGGTTTGGTTTACAGTATTTTGCAAACGAAACCGTTACCTTAAGAGTTGGATATTATTTTGACGAATCTCCGGTGCAATCAGGTTACTTTGCTCCTGAAACTCCAAGAAACGATGCCCACGGATTTACCGGCGGACTTTCTTTACACGTAAGTGATAGATTCTCTATAGATGCGGCTTTCCTTTACAACAGGTATGAGGAAGTAGACGAATCTTACAATTATTATACTGAGAATGGAGAGACTGTTCCTTTTGAAGGAACTTATAAAACTTCAGCCTTTATTCCGGGACTTGGTGTAACCTACAAATTATAAAATTTAGAAGATGAAACAGTATTTTAAATATATAGCAATATTGGCGCTGGGAATTGTTTCCTGCGAGCCAGAATTTGATAACCCGGTAGACGAAGCCGGGGCGTACAGTAACGGGGAAGCAGATTTTTCCCGATACGTAGCCCTTGGTAATTCACTAACTGCTGGATATGCAGATAACGCCCTTTATATCACCGGGCAGGAAAATTCTTATCCAAACATCCTTGCGCAGCAATTTGATAAAACTCAGGATATCGAGGATTTTACTATTCCTTTTATGAGTGATAATGCCGGCGGACTTTTAGCAGGAGGTAATCAAATAACAAATAATAGATTGGTGCTATCTGTGGTAAATGGCGATACCCTTCCACGAGTATATACAGGAATGCAACCAACTACTGAAGTGGGAAATGTTCAACAGGGGCCGTTTAGTAATATGGGAGTACCCGGCGCTAAATCTTATCATTTAGGTGCTGCAGGATATGGAAATGTCCAGGGAATAGCAGTAGGAACTGCAAACCCTTATTTTGCTCGCTTCGCATCTGCGCCTAATGCTTCTGTAATGGAAGATGCTCTTGCTCAGGACCCAACTTTCTTTTCTTTATGGATAGGAAATAATGATGTTCTTGGTTATGCAAGAACTGGGGGAACAGGAGTATATCAATTAAATAATTTGCAGCCTTCTACATACGCAGATAATGATATTACAGATCCAAACGTTTTTGCCAGTGTATATAGTGAAATGGTACAGGCTTTAGCCGCAAATGCAAGTGGTGGAGTTCTTATTAATATTCCAGATGTAGCTTCGGTTCCCTTTTTTACAAGAGTACCTGTTAATGCTATACCTCTAGATGCTCAAACCGCCGCAGCCTTAAATCAGCAATTTTCAGCTTACAATACACAGGTTCTTCCTGGTTTGGTTCAGGCTGGTTTTATTACCGCTGAAGAAGCGCAAAGCAGACAAATTAATTTTGCTGAAGGTCAAAATTATGTAACGCTACAAGATGAGTCGCTAACCAATATTGGCCAGGCTATTCAGGGAGCGCCATTTAATCTTGATCCTCAAACTGCAGGATTGTTAAGTCAGTTAAGACAGGCTACACCTACAGATCTTATTCCTTTAACCAGCTCTGGAATTCTTGGAACTCCCGTGGGTGATAATCCAAATATGATAAACGGGGTTTCGGTTCCTTTAGGAGATGAGCACGTTTTGACAAATGCAGAGCAAGAATTAATTAGAGATGCTACAACTAGATATAATCAGGTTATTTCTGGTTTGGCAGAGGCTAATGGTCTTGCGTTTGTAGATGCTAATGCAATGCTAAATAAATTAGCAACAGATGGGATCTCTTTTGATGGCGGATTTGTAACTTCAGATTTTGTAACTGGAGGTGCTTTCTCACTTGATGGTATCCACCTTACACCTCGAGGAAACGCAATAGTTTCTAACCGTATAATTGATGCAATTAATACTACTTATAATGCCGATGTGCCTAAAGTAAACGTAGGTGCTTACGGTACAGTGACCTATAACAACGAAGTTCAATAAGAACACATACTTTTTAATACAGATTTACAAACGCCGGATTTTTCCGGCGTTTTTTGTATTTTTCAGAATCTAACTAATCTGAATATTATGAATTTTATATTAAGAATATTACTTACCGCAGTTGCAGTAGTTATACTGGCCAAATTTTTACCCGGGGTTGAGGTAGAAGGCTATCTAACTGCAATAATTGTAGCAATTGTCCTGGCTATTCTAAACCTACTGGTAAAACCAATTTTGGTAATTTTCACCTTGCCGGTTACTATCCTTACTCTGGGTTTATTTTTACTCGTAATAAATGCGATAATTATCTTACTGGCAGATGCTTTTGTTTCAGGATTTGGAGTTAGCGGCTTTTTTATAGCCTTGCTGTTTAGTTTGCTTTTATCACTCTTTCAATCCTTGCTGTTTTCTTTATTAGGAAAAGATTAGCACAATATTGCTGAAATTCAATAATTTGAAACTTTGTTGGCTTGGGAAAAAAGTGTAATTTTGCACTCCAATTTTTATAACAAGTCAAGATGAATATTACCAGAGAGAATATTGATGAATTGAATGCGGTAGTAAAAGTAGATATCGCCAAAGAAGACTACGCCGGTAAAGTTGATAAAATCTTAAAAGATTACCGTAAAAATGCCAATATTCCCGGCTTTAGAAAAGGGCACGTGCCTATGGGAATGGTAAAGAAACAATACGGTCAGGCTGTGTTGGTAGATGAGGTAAATAAACTTTTACAGGATTCACTAAATAAATATCTTACCGAAGAAAAACTGGATGTTCTTGGAAATCCTCTTCCAAAAGAACAGGAAAACTTCGATTGGAATAAAGAAGAATATAGCTTTGAGTTTGAACTTGGTTTGGCTCCAGAGTTTGATGTAAACCTTGAACTTGAAAAGCCGGTTACCCATTACAATATTGTGGCAGATGAAAAAATGGTGAATAACCAGATTGAATCTATTAGAAAACAATACGGGAAACTGATCTCTAAAGATGAGGCTGAAGAAGGAGATATCGTTGCTGGTACCTTCAAAAATGAAGAAGAAGGGATTGAGAAAGAAACTTCAGTAGAATTAGAAAAACTTAAAGGGAAAAGAAATCTTAATAAGTTTGTTGGTGCTAAAGTTGGCGATTCTATCACTTTAAAGACCAAAAGTCTTTTTGAAGATGACCATGAGCTAATTCAGCATTTAGGAATTGAGCACGATAAGGCGCACGATCTTGATATTGAAGTTGAATTTACCATAAAAGAGATTAACCATAGAGAACTGGCTGAGCTTAACCAGGAATTATTCGATAAGCTTTTTGGTGAAGGTAAAGTAACCAGTGAAGATGAGCTTAAAGAAAAGATCAAAGAAGATGCAGCAAAACAATTTAAGCAGCAAAGCGATCAGCAGTTAATGAACGATGTGACCAAGCAGCTTATTGAGCAAACTAAATTTGAACTTCCTAAAGAATTTCTTCAAAAATGGATTCAAACAGTTGGTGAGAAACCAATGACTGAAGAAGAAGCCAAAGAAGAATACGAAAAGAGTGAAGAAGGTTTACGTTACCAGTTAATTGAAGGTAAAATAGTAAACGAAAATAACCTTACAGTAGAGTTTGAAGATCTTAAAGCTTTTGCTAAAGAAAAGATCAAAGAACAAATGGCACAGTTCGGCCAAATGAATCCTGGAGATAAAGAACTTGACGATATCGCGGCAAGAATTCTTTCTAATCAGGACGAAGTAAAAAGAATGTCAGAGCAATTAATGAACGAGAAATTGCTTGATTTCTACAAAGAGAAAATGTCTTTTGAAGAAAAAGAAGTGACTTACGATGAATTTGTGAAAGAGATTTACGAGTAAGCTTTTTCTATAAATTTATACTTATATTTAAGGCGTTAAACCATTTGGATTAACGCCTTTTCACTTGAAAGGCAGCTAAGAGAAAAAGCTTAAAAACAGAAAAATTGATGGATTACGGAAAAGAATTTGAAAAATACGCCACTAAACATCACGGTATAAATAGTAACTATTACCAAAAGATAGTGAGCAGCGTGACTCCTACGGGGATGACTCCTAATATTATTGAAGAGCGACAAATGAATGCAGTCGCGATGGATGTTTTTTCCAGGTTAATGATGGATAGGATTATCTTTATGGGTACTGCAATAAACGACCAGGTTGCAAATATCATCCAGGCGCAAATGTTATTTTTAGAAAGTACAGATGCTTCTAAAGATATCCAGATCTATATAAATTCTCCGGGAGGAAGCGTTTATGCAGGTTTGGGAATTTATGATACTATGCAGTTTATAAAACCAGATGTGGCCACAATTTGTACAGGAATGGCAGCCTCAATGGGCGCAGTATTGCTTTGTGCAGGTGAAAAAGGAAAAAGAAGCGGTTTACCGCATTCAAGAGTGATGATTCACCAGCCTTTAGGAGGTGCGCAGGGACAGGCCAGCGATATAGAAATTACAGCGAGAGAGATATTAACCCTTAAAAAGGAACTTTACGATATTATCGCAAAACATTCTGGCCAATCTTATGAAAAAATTGAAGAAGATAGTGATCGTGACTACTGGATGAAGGCTGAAAAAGCCAAAGAGTACGGAATGATTGATGAGATTTTAACGAGAGAAGGATAAGAATTAATTTTCAGTTTATTATTTTATAGATTGAAAATTGAAATTTGAAGAAATGGCGAAAGAAGAATTAGAATGTTCGTTTTGCGGTAGAAAGAAACCCGAAACCAATTTACTTATTGCAGGCTTAGATGCGCATATATGTGATAAATGTATAGAGCAGGCGCACGGCATTGTAATGGAAGAGCTTAAGCAGGGAGAAGCCAAAGAATTGTCTTCAGATCTCATGCTTAGCAAACCCAAAGTAATTAAAGAGTTTTTAGACCAATATGTAATTGGGCAGGAAGCTACCAAGAAAGTAATGTCTGTAGCCGTTTATAACCACTATAAAAGGTTGTTACAACCGGCAAGCGACGATGATGTAGAAATTCAAAAATCTAACATCATTATGGTTGGGGAAACCGGTACGGGTAAAACCCTTATTGCCAAAACCATCGCGAAAATGCTTAATGTGCCTTTGGCTATAGTAGATGCTACGGTACTTACCGAGGCTGGTTATGTAGGTGAAGATGTAGAAGGTATTTTAACGAGATTGCTTCAGGCAGCCGATTATAATGTTGAAAAAGCACAGCGCGGAATTGTATTTATTGATGAAATAGATAAAATTGCCCGTAAAAGCGATAATCCGTCAATTACCCGAGATGTTTCAGGGGAAGGTGTTCAGCAGGCTTTATTGAAATTACTGGAAGGAACCACAGTTAACGTGCCGCCAAAAGGAGGTCGTAAACATCCCGATCAGAAATTTGTTGAGGTAGATACCGAAAATATCCTTTTTATTGCAGGAGGTGCCTTTGACGGTATTGAACGTAACATCAGTAAGCGGTTAAATATGCAGGCTGTTGGGTTTAGCGCTTCAAAAAGTGAAGACACGATTGAAAGAACCAATCTTCTGAAATATATTATTCCGAAGGATTTAAAAGATTTCGGACTTATTCCTGAAATAATTGGAAGGTTACCGGCGCTTACTTATATGAATCCGTTGGATAAAAGTACGCTTCGTTCTATCTTAACAGAACCGAAAAACGCCATTGTAAAACAGTATCAAAAACTGTTTGAAATGGACGATATCGAGTTTGAAATGACAGATGATGCACTGGATTATATAGTGGAGAAGGCCGTTGAATATAAATTAGGAGCAAGAGGATTAAGATCTTTATGCGAAGCAATCCTTACTGATGCAATGTTTGAAATGCCAGAAAGTGGCCATAGCAAACTTAAAGTGTCACGGGAATATGCCGAGGATAAATTGAATAAATCAACAATAAATAAACTTAAAGCGGTTTCTTAAAAACCATTTTAGGATAAATTAAAAGGCGGCCGGAAATCTGGAATTTTCGGCCGCTTTTTTTGTAGTTTTTCGAAATAATTAATCTACTATTTCATAATGTATAGGCTTAAAACTACCGTTATTGCTATCTTCAGCAGAACACGCGGTTAAGGCTACAATCAGGTCCATTTTGGCTTCAAACAACACATAATCTCCTGCTTTGCTTAATGGCGGGTCTACGCTAAGTTTTCCTTTTTCATCAAATTGTACGTTCATAAAAATATTGAACGCCGTAGGAATATCATCCGGCTCAATTTCAAATTTTTCAAGGTTGGTGTAGAGGTTTTCAAAACAGCTAGGATGATAACCTTCATAATCATACATCACCTCAAAAGTTTCAGGGCTGCAGGGTGCCAGTAGAAAGTCGTTTCTACCGTTAGTATCTTCCAGGAGTTCCATCATTTTATTACTGCGGTTGCTCCAAAGAAAATTCCCGGTACTTATTAAAATAGACTCTTCAAAATCCAGGGTTTTGCCCGATGATATTTTTTCCCTTCTATCTTTTGCATTAAATAGAACCATATCGCTAACCTGTTCACCTTCGGGGTCTATCACCTTCAGCTTCTGTCCTTTTTTCAATTTAAAGGCAGCTCCAGATTGTTTTTTAATTACTTGCATTTATGCTCTTTTTTAATGTTTTCGCTTAACGCGGAAGATAAATTATTTTCTTGCTTTTCCAAATGTGAAGTAACCGATGCTATATCGTCTTTATCATACCCCTGGTGCAATTTTGCAATGGCCTGAATTTTCTCAACTTTACACCAAAATCCTGTGATGTGTGGTAAATGGTCTTCCAGCATTTCTTTAGGAATATCTTTATAATACAACGGGTTTTCCTGCTGCTTTTCAAAAGTAGCTACTAGTTCCTGCAAAGATTCTTCCAGCTCTTCCCGCGATTGAATTTTCAGCTTAACATTTACATGTATTGCCGAATAATCCCAGGTACTAATATCTTTTTCTTTATACCAGGAGGAAGAAACGTAGCCGTGGGCTCCCTGAAAAATAAGCAGAGCTTCTTTACCATCTTCCAGGTGTTTAAACTGCTCGTTGTGGTTTGCTATATGAGCAAATAAAATAAAGTCTTTTGCCGTACCAAGAGTGAGAACAGGAATATGAGTAGCTAAAAGTCGGTCTCCATTAATTATAAAAGTTGCAAAAGGATGATGCTGTATAAATTTAAAGATAAATTCAGGATCATCCTTTTTGTATTTTTTGGGTTGGTACATAGTTATTTTTTTCCTTGATGAAAGGGACATTTCCATTCATCTCCAACTTTACGTCCACTATACTGTCTGGCTTCACTTTTATCACCAAAATCTTCTAACATTGGGTTTATATTACCCTGTAATTCGGTATCGCGTTCCCTAATTTTATCTCTTACAGTATAATACGCCCCCATTTCCCTTAATTTCTCAAATTGCCAGTGCAGGTTAAATGCCATTGCGGGGTATGGGCTTTGTCTCGCCTTTCGGCTACTGTTGGGGTGCAGGCCAACCATATAAAAAGCTTTTCCGCCAATACTAAAGCTAAAGTTATCGTCTTCGGGATTTTTGCTTACGGTGGGATCCCAGGCTTTATTGTCAATATCGTGTAGAAATTCTAATTGTTTCCAAAGTGCGGTTTCAAACTGGGTTTCAGAAAAAGATTCCTGATTTTTAAAAACAGCCATGAACGTATGAAATTCATTCGATTCAAAGTCGTAGTTTTCAATATACTTTTCTAAATCGTTATAAATGAGTTTCGCGGTTTTTCGACTTGGAAATTCATCGTAGGTATGGAGGTCTATATGCTCCTGGCTAAATACAGTTTGTGCCATTATACAAGGATGATCTTGCGTAAGCACAAAGTCTTTAAATGCAGGCTCTATAGCTTGATCTGTAGAAGCTTTCATTTGTTTTACTTTAGATTTTTCTCTGGTGGAAATCATAATGTTGAATGGTTATTTTTGTAAAACTATCAGGTTTTCTGAAAGCTTCTATGGGGTTTAAGAATAAATTAGTTCAAAATTTTAAAAGATTAACAGGTTGCTTCATTCCTTCTTCCGATAGCGAATCATTAAATACAGCATAACGCTATTTAATCCCAGGGAAACTCCATTAGTAGCGATTATAGGAAGATCTTTTTGGGTGATTCCGTAGATTACCCAAAGAAAAACGCCCAGTATCAAAATACTAAACATTCCCGGTGAAACATCTTCCACTTTCTTGGTTTTCCAGGCTTTTTTAATCTGCGGAATCACTGCCACCGTAGTGCAAATTCCTGCCGCCAGTCCCAGAATATCGGTCCACTCTAAATTCATATTTTATTATTTTAGGACATCTTTAGTAAGCCAGTCTTCTAATTCCTCATTTTCATCTGAAGAATGTAATACGGAAATATCACCGGTAGTTTCAAAAACGACCGCACGCACCTGCGAAAGATTTAGAACGTTGGCCTCCCTTAATTTAGACCGGAGATCACCTTCGGTAACCCGAGCTTTCTTTAAATTATTATGAAGTATTGTATTACCGTCCATTAGGAGTAGCGGTGAATTATCAATAGCTTCCTGAAACCAGGAAAATCGCCTTAATATTGCCGCTGAAATTTGCAGAATATATACGGCTGCCAAACCTATAATTCCCTGTATTAAACTCACCGATTTTGAGAGGATTGTAGTTGCCAGAATAGAACCCACTGCTACCGTCATCGCAAAATCAAAGCTGGACATTTTAGAGAAGCTGCGTTTTCCGGCAATTCTTGTAAAAATTATAATAGCCAGGTAAATCCCGGCGGCAGTGAGAAAAATTGCCAGAATAGATGTCCAGGAAGCTTCAAACCATTTTTCCATAATAAGTTTTTAGTAATTTAACTGATTTTCAGCTTATCCCCCAATAATTTCACCACCATTTACGTGAATAATTTGTCCGGTGATATAACTGCTATCCTCACTGGCCAGAAATACATAGGCCGGAGCCACTTCACTGGGTTGGCCTGCCCTTCCCATTGGAGTATCCTGGCCAAACTCGGTTACATCATCAAAAGTAGCTGGAATCAACGGTGTCCAGATGGGACCGGGCGCAACACCGTTAACCCTAATTTTCTTAGTTGCAAGCATTTTAGATAATGAACGCGTAAAACTTACAATTGCGCCTTTTGTGCTGCTATAATCCAGTAAATGTTCACTGCCACGATAAGCTGTAACAGACGTGGTATTTATCACTATATCACCTTCCTGAAGTTGGTGTAGCGCTTCTTTTACGATATAGAAATAAGGATAAATGTTGGTTTCAAAAGTTTTATGAATTTGCTCTGTGCTTATATCATCTATATTTTCTTTGGGAAACTGAATCGCGGCATTATTCACCAGGATATTTAATTTACCTAATTCTTTAGAAGTTTCTTGCAAAGCCTTTTTACAGAAGTCTTCTTTCTTTAAATCCCCTTCAATAATGAGGCATTTTTTTCCTTCTTTTTCTACTAACTTTTTGGTCTCCAGGGCATCTTCATTTTCCTCTAAATAGATAATCGCGATGTTTGCCCCTTCACGAGCAAAGTGAACGGCAACGCTTCGTCCAATTCCGCTATCGCCACCGGTTATGAACGCGTTTTTACCTTCTAATTTACCCGAACCTTTATAGTTTTTTCTAATAATTTCCGGTTCCGGATTCAATTTGTATTCTTTTCCGGGTTGCTCCTGCTGCTGGTCAGGAAATTTTTCTGGTTTATTCATATTGATTGGTTTTAGGCTAAATATTTTATAATTAATGCTTTGGCAATTTCGAAATCGGGCGAAGTATAAAGTTAAGAAGCATTGCCTACAATAAAATGTTAAGGATTTATAAGTCTTTCTAAAGAGGTCTTTTAAAAACCTAATAAGGTTAAAAAAACATTCATTTGTGTTAATTGAATACCTTTGTCGAATGAATTTATTAAAGATTGGACATCGGGGCGCCAAAGGTCATTTAGCCGAAAATACGCTGGAGAGTATTCAAAAAGCCCTTGATTTTGGAGTTGATGCCATAGAGATTGATGCACATAGATGTAAAACCGGCGAATTAGTGATAATTCACGATTTTACTTTAGACCGAACTACCAATGGGAGTGGAGAAATCGCAAAAAAATCTTTAGCAGAATTGCAAGCCCTTAAAATTGAAAATAAATTTAGAATTCCATTGCTTACTGAAGTTTTAGATCTTATTGAAGGAAAATGCGCCATAAATATTGAATTGAAAGGATTAAATACCGCAACAGCTACCTCAAAAATTTTAAAGAAATATATTGCTGAAAGAAACTGGAAATATGAAGATTTTATCGTCTCCAGTTTTCAGAAAAACGAGTTATTTCAAATGCGAAAACTCGATGAAAATGTTCCCTTAGGAATTTTGAGTAAAGCAAGTGTGACTGAGGCAATAGAATTGGGAAAACTACTCAATGCTTCAGCAATTCACCCTTCCCTAGGAATTATTACAAGAGATAATGTAAAAGCTTCTCACGAAGCCGGATTTAAAGTAAATGTCTGGACGGTTAACGAACCCGAACATATTGCGCGAATGCAAGAATTTGGTGTTGACGGGATTATTTCAGATTTTCCCGATAGACTATTTTAAGAGAAGCCAGAAAGCTGAAAAACCCGAATTTTTAAACTTTTAAACCTGAAAATGCAGCATTTTGATATCATTATAATTGGCGGCGGGGCAGCCGGATTTTTCACCGCAATAAATGCAGCAGAGATAAACCCCAACTTAAAAATTGCCATTTTAGAACGTGGCAAAGATGTGCTTACCAAGGTAAAAGTTTCAGGTGGGGGGAGATGTAATGTTACCCACGCTGAATTTCTTCCAAAGGAACTTAGCACTAATTATCCTCGTGGCGAAAAAGAATTATTGGGGCCCTTTCACAGCTTTATGACCGGCGATACTATGCAATGGTTTGAAGAAAGAGACATAGCATTAAAGATTGAAGACGACGGAAGAATTTTTCCTGTTTCAGACGATTCCCAGAGTATTATAGACTGCTTTTTACGAGAAACCGATAGATTAAAAATTCAGGTATTAAAAAGTCATGCAGTTCAAACATTTCAGCAAAAAAATGATTTTTGGGAGATAAAGACCAGTAAAGGAGATTTTTCAGCAGGAAAAGTTATGCTGGCTACAGGAAGCAATCCCAAAATGTGGAATTTGTTGAAAAAAATCGGTCATAAAATTATTGAGCCGGTACCTTCCCTTTTTACTTTTAATATTAAAGACGAGCGAATTAAAGACCTACCGGGAATTGCGACTGAAGCGGTAGTAAAAATAAATTCTAAAAAAGTAAATTTAGAAAGTAAAGGGCCGCTTTTAATTACCCATTGGGGAATGAGCGGGCCGGGGATTTTAAAGCTTTCGGCCTGGGGAGCAAGGGATTTAGAAAAGCTAAATTATCAGTTTGAAATTAAGGTAAATTGGCTTCCGGGTTATCCTGCCGAAGAAATTTTAGATCAACTAAAAGAATTAAAAAACAAACTCGCCAAACAGCAGGTTTTAAAAAATGCGCAATTCGATTTACCCAAAAGATTTTGGAGAAATTTAATAGTTGCAGCAGGAATTACAGATGGTACCACCTGGGCAGATTTAAATAAAAATCAGCTGCAAAATTTAAGCGCACAACTTACCGAGGCCTCTTTTAAAGTAAATGGAAAAAGCACGTTTAAAGAAGAATTTGTTACGGCCGGTGGCGTAGATCTTAAAGAAGTCAATTTTAAAACTTTTGAAAGCAAACTTTATAGAAATCTATTTTTTGCAGGAGAAATTTTAAATATAGACGCCATAACCGGAGGATTTAACTTTCAGAATGCCTGGACGGGTGGCTTTCTTGCCGCGCAAGCAATAAGTAAAGATTAGTTGAGTCGCCAAATTTCAAAATTAAGTGCTATCGCAAAAAGCACCCAAACAGCATAGGGAAGAAGCAAATAAGCTGCAGTATTATTTACTACTTTAAACCATTTTATGGTGAAAAGAAGTAGAATAAATAAAGCAATAATATTTAAAAGTGCTAAAAGTGGCTGTTGGAGGCCAAAAAATAGAAGGAACCAGGCGCCGCTTAACAACAACTGAAATCCAAAATGATATAAAGCCGTTTTTACCCATTTATGATAAAAACCTTTACTCCAAACTATCCCAGCGGCAATTCCCATTAAAACATACATTAAAAATAAAATAGGCCCGAATATAGAATCTGGCAAATTAAACCAGGGCTTGTTCAACTCTGGATACCAACCTTCAAATCCCGTTTGGGTAGCAATCACGCCCATAAAACCGAACAGCAAACAAATGCCAATGGCCACCGAACTTCGAAAAAAGAGTTTTTTGGTCATTCCTGGTTGATTTTCAAAGTAAAATTAAAACCGCTCAAGCATTTGTTTCCTGAAATAGATTGTGTAAAAATCACTATTTCAGACGCTAAGCTTGTGAGTTTTCAACTACTAAAATATAAATTTATTTGAACCGGGAAAGAAAATTCCCAAAACATAAAACATATCTTTGCTTCTTAATTTGGGATATTTGGTTTATTAAGCTCCAATATTCATAGTTTTAAAATATTGATTATGCCTGAAAAGGATTTTATTTCCAAGCAAATTTCGAATAATATAGAGAAAGGAGAAGTAACCTGGCAATCTCCCAGCAATATCGCATTGGTAAAATATTGGGGAAAAAAGGAAAACCAGATTCCGGCAAATCCATCGGTGAGTTTTACCTTGAATAATTGCAAAACCACTACCAAACTGGAATTTCAGAAGAAATCAGGAAAATCTGAATCTTTTGATTTTGAACTTTATTTTGAAGGAAAAAAGAAGGAAGATTTTAAACCGAAAATTCAACAATTTTTTGAAAGAATTGAAACTTACTGCCCGTTTTTAAAAGAATATAGCTTTAAGATTTATACCGAAAATTCTTTTCCACATAGTAGCGGAATTGCATCTTCGGCCAGTGGGATGAGTGCTCTCGCGCTTTGCGTAATGAGTTTGGAAAAGGAATTAGAAGCTATACAAACTAATAATGAAGAATATTTTTATAAAAAAGCCTCATTCTTAGCAAGATTGGGTTCAGGAAGCGCCTGCCGTAGTTTGGAAGGAGAATTAATTGAGTGGGGAGAACATAAAGATATCCCGGGAAGCAGTGATCTCTTCGGAATAAAATATCCGTTTGAAGTTAATGAAGTTTTTAAAAGTTTCCAGGATACTATTTTGTTGGTAGACAAAGGCCAAAAACAGGTGAGCAGCAGTGTTGGTCATAATTTAATGCACGGCCATCCATTTGCTGAAAATCGTTTTGCCCAGGCGCATTCAAATTTAGACAAATTGAAAGAGGTTTTTGCTTCCGGAAATTTAGAAAAGTTTATTTCTATTGTAGAAAGTGAGGCGCTTACACTTCACGCGATGATGATGAGTAGCAATCCTTATTTTATTTTGATGAAGCCTAATACATTACAGATTATCAATAAAATCTGGGAGTTTAGGGAAGCTACCGAAACGCCTATTTGTTTCACATTGGACGCAGGTGCTAACGTACATGTGCTTTATCCCGAGGCAAATAAAACAAAAGTTTTAGAATTCATTAAGAATGAGCTTGTTGCCTATTGTGAAAAAGGGCAGTATATTTGCGATGTTGTAGGAAAGGGAGCAGAAAAAGTTGTTTCTATACAATAAGCTAAAAAACAGGGTTTAATAATTATTCGTATTTTTAGCTAAAAGCATTCGCTATGCAAGTAGATTTTAAAAGATTCGAACTGCTGGATTGGTTGAAAGACCTGGAAGATGAAAATGTTCTTAATGAGATTAAGGCTATTAAGGACAGGAATGAGGAATTCGATTTCGATAAGGAATGGGAGAACGGTTTGACTGGCGAAGAATTTAAAGCAGAAATGCGTAAAAGGATTAATGAATATCCGTGGAAAAAGTAATTTTTACCAGATCCACCTTAGAGTATTTTGATAATTATTTGCATCCTCTTTTTAGGCAAGACTATTTTTCTTTTAAAGAAAATGCACAAAATTATGTTGATAAAATTGTTGATTTTGTTACAACGAAAATAGACAGTTTTCCGCATAAAATCACTCCGGAAAACTTACGTTTCTTAGGTACTTATTATATTTTTTATAAACCTAATAAGCGTACAACCTGGTATGTGTTTTTTGAAAAAAAGCAGCAACACTATCTGGTTACCACAATAATGAATAATTATTGTAAAGAAATTGCAAGTTTAAGTGAAGGCTAAAATCAAAGCTTCCATTGAATTAAAACATTAGAATATGAAAGGACCTTTATTTTATTCAAAAATTCTTCTTTTCGGAGAATATGGAATTATCAAAGATTCCAAAGGTTTATCCATTCCTTATAATTTTTATAATGGAGCTTTAAAAGTAGATGAAGATCCTTCTGAAGCAGCTATTGCTTCTAATAAAAGTTTACGCCGTTTTGCCGATTATCTTAACGAACTTCAGAAAAACAATCCAGAGCTTGTGCAATTTGATATAACTGCTTTAAATGCAGATATTGAAAAAGGCATGTATTTTGATTCTACTATTCCGCAAGGGTATGGTGTGGGAAGTAGTGGTGCTTTAGTTGCTGCTATTTACGATAAATACGCAACCGGGAAAATTACTGTTTTAGAAAATCTTACCCGGGAGAAATTATTAAAACTGAAAAAAGTTTTCGGAGAAATGGAATCTTTTTTCCACGGAAAATCTTCAGGTTTAGATCCGCTTAATAGTTATTTAAGTATACCAATTCTTATAAATTCTAAAGATAATATTGAGCCCGCCGGTATTCCATCTCAAACGGAAAATGGCCAGGGTGCGGTATTTTTATTAGACAGCGGGAGCACTGGTGAAACCGGCCCTATGGTTGGGATTTTTATGGAAAATATGAAACAGGAAGGTTTCCGTCAAATGCTTAAAGAGCAATTTGTAAAACATACCGATGCCTGTGTAGACGATTTTCTTAAAGGGGACGTGAAATCCTTATTCAGTAACGTAAAAAGGCTTTCTCACGTTGTGCTGGACAATTTTAAACCAATGATTCCTGCCCAATTTCATAAACTATGGAAACACGGAATTGATACCAACGATTACTACCTGAAACTTTGTGGTTCTGGTGGTGGTGGCTATATTTTAGGTTTTACTGAAGATATTGAAAAAGCCAGAAAAGCTCTTAAAGATTACAAATTAGAAGTGGTTTATAACTTCTAAATTTCACCCTTCATGGCGTCCTCTTCTAATAAGCGCTTATTGCTGAAAATGCTTAGTTTGTTTTCGGTGGTTCGTGGTTATAATATCCTTGTGCTCATCGTAGCACAATATCTTACTTCGGCATTTATTTTAGCGCCAGAGCTGCCTTTACGTGAAATTCTTTTTGACGATAATTTATTTTTTCTCATCCTTTCTTCAGCAACGGTAATCGCTTCCGGATATATTATCAATAATTTCTACGATAGCGAAAAAGACCTTATTAACAGGCCTAAAAAAACAATGTTAGACCGGTTTGTAAGTCAGCGTACAAAACTTTCAGGCTATTTCATACTTAATTTGCTTGCTATTTTCTTCGCGAGTTATGTTTCTTTTAGAGCGGTAGTTTTCTTTTCAATCTACATTTTTGCGATTTGGTTGTATTCCCATCGTTTAAAGCGAATATTGTTCCTGGGGAATCTTGTTGCTTCCATTTTAACCATTACACCATTTTTTGTGGTGTTTGTGTACTATAAGAATTTTGAAACTGTAATTTTTATCCACGCGACTTTCCTTTATTTAATGATTGTGATGCGTGAATTAGTGAAAGATTTGGAAAATATGAAAGGCGATTTAATTCAAAATTACCAGACCATCCCGGTAGTTTATGGTGAACGACTTAGTAAGCTATTTCTTTCAGTCTTATGTGTTTTGGCTATTGTTCCCATTTTGCTTTTAATCACGCGGTATGATACTGGCTATATGAATTACTATTTCTATGTATCGCTGCTGTTACTCGTGTTTTTCCTGTTGTTTCTTTATTTCAGCAAGGCAAAATGGCAATATTTATTGCTCCATAATATTCTTAAATTAATAATTGTAGTAGGTGTTTTCAGCATTCTGCTTATAGATATTCAAGAAGTGCTCAACAGAGTATTCTAATCATTTTATTCAAAAATTTATATGAAAAAAGATCATAGCTATTTTCTGAAAAGAGCTATTCAATTAGCCGAAGAAGGAATGGATAAAGGCCAGGGCGGTCCTTTTGGAGCCGTAATTGTAAAAGATGGCGAAATTATAGCTGAAGCTAACAATAAAGTTACAGCCAGTAACGATCCTACAGCACATGCAGAAGTCGTTGCGATTAGAAAAGCCTGTGAAAAATTGCAGGATTTTCAATTAGAAAATTGTATTTTATATACTTCCTGCGAGCCTTGCCCCATGTGTTTGGGAGCAATCTACTGGGCGCGCCCTAAGAAAGTTTATTACGCGCTAACCAGGGAAGATGCAGCTAAAATAGGTTTTGACGACCAGTTTATTTACGATGAAATTGCACTGAAAATGGACGATCGTAAAATTCCTTTTGAAAATTTAATGCGAGAAGAAGGACTTCCGATTTTTCAAAAATGGGAGGCTAAGGGCGATCGGGTAGATTATTAATCTGCTGGTTTTTAATCAAAATATGGTGTAAAATCTTTAGGCGAAATAGAATGCCACTATAAATCAATAGAGTACCTTTGCAAAAAATTAGCGATATGAGTAGAAACGATAAATCTAAAGGTGGAAAAGTTAGCGGAAGACAGGGTGGTGGAAACTCTAAAAAGTCTATGGCCCGCGGCAATGCGCCTATAAAAAAGCAGCAGTCCGCTCCTAAAACCCCTTCCAAAACCGATGGAATTCGTTTAAATAAATATATTGCAAACGCCGGAATTTGTTCCCGCCGTGATGCCGATATCTTTATTTCTGCCGGAAATGTAACCGTTAATGGAAAAGTGGTGACCGAAATGGGCTTTAAGGTAGCCCCAACCGATGAGGTGAAGTTTGATGGAAGAAGCGTGAATCCAGATAAGCCTGAATATTTTGTGCTTAATAAGCCAAAAGGAGTGTATGTTACCGGCAGTACCGAAAAAGGAGGGAAAACCGTAATGGATATTATGGCTAAAGCTACCAAAGCAAAGCTTGATCCTGTAGGGAAATTAGATACCCAGGCCATGGGATTATTGGTTTTTACTAACGATGGTACTCTAGCTAAAAGACTTGGTAAGCCAAGAAATGGAATTAGACAAATTTACCAGGTAAATCTAACCAAACCACTTTCTGTAGAACACTTAGAGAAAATTAGGAACGGTGTGATCCTGGAAGACGGGAAAGTAAACATTCAGGATATTAGTTATATTGCTGAGAGACCAAAGAACGAAGTTGGGATAGAAACCAACAGTACAAAAAACCATATTATTCAACGACTTTTTAAAAGTCAGGGTTATGAAGTAGAAAAACTGGATCGTGTAGTTTTTGGCGGACTAACAAAAAAAGACCTACCAAGAGGCCGATTTAGAAGGCTTACAGATCAGGAAGTTATAAATTTAGGAATGCTTTAAAAAAAGTGATTCCGTATTAAGTTTTTTAATATTTTTGAACCGGATTAGGATTTTCCTTTTCCGGTTTTTTATTTAAAAACTTTAATGCATACAATTAATTGACAGGATTTTATAACCTAAACAAATGTGAGCGCTCTCCGCTCTTTAATTTTATTTTTTCTGAAACCCTTTCAGGCTTCAAATCAATTAATTCAACTCACTTTCTTAACATTAATTTACCAGTCATTTCTTTTGATGCGAAAAATTAATGCCTAAATTTTTACCTTTAATATATAAACCAATCAATTGAATACGAAATACAGCGATTTAATAGACCAGACTTATTATTTTCCACAGGAAGAATTCACTTTGGAAGGCACCGAATTAAAATTCCATAACATAGATTTAATGGAGCTTGTAAAGGAATATGGTGCTCCATTAAAATTCACTTATTTGCCCAAAATTTCAGAAAATATTGGTCGGGCCAAAAAGTGGTTTGCAGATGCTATGGCAAAACACGATTATAAAGGAAGTTATAATTATTGTTATTGTACCAAGAGTTCACATTTTCAGCACGTATTAAACGAAGCTTTAAAAAACGATATTCATATTGAAACCTCTTCGGCTTTTGATATTAATATTGTGGAGCAGCTTAAAAAATCTGGTAAAATTACCAATGATACTTACGTGCTGTGTAATGGGTTTAAGCGCGATCAATACGTAGAAAATATTTCCAGACTGTTAAATGATGGTCATAAGAACTGTATTCCAATTATCGATAATTACGAAGAAATAGACCTTTTGTCTGAAAAGATTAACGGTAAATTTCCTATCGGAATCAGGATTGCTTCAGAAGAAGAGCCAAAATTTGAGTTCTATACTTCCAGGTTGGGAATAGGTTATAAGAATATTGTACCTTTTTATAATAAGCAAATAAAGGAAAACTACCAGGTTTCTCTAAAAATGCTCCATTTCTTTATTAATACGGGTATTCGTGATACAGCCTATTATTGGAACGAATTACAGAAATGTTTACGCGTTTATGTAAACCTGAAAAAAGTTTGTCCAGAGCTGGACAGCCTAAATATTGGTGGAGGGTTCCCGGTAAAAAATTCACTTCACTTTGAGTACGATTACGCCTATATGGTAGACGAGATTATTAATCAAATCAAATTATATTGCGAGGAAGCTGAAGTTGATGTCCCTAATATTTTTACCGAATTTGGAAGTTTTACCGTAGGAGAAAGCGGTGGTGCTATTTACGAGATTTTGTATCAAAAACAACAAAACGATCGTGAGAAATGGAATATGATCAATTCTTCATTTATCACTACTCTACCAGATACCTGGGCCATAAGCAAAAAGTTTGTGATGTTGCCGGTAAACCGTTGGAATGATGAATATGAACGTGTTTTACTTGGAGGATTAACTTGCGACAGTGACGATTATTATAATTCAGAGCAGAACGTAAACGCCATTTATCTTCCTAAGTATAAAAAGGAAAAACCACTTTATATCGGCTTTTTTAATACCGGGGCTTACCAAGAAACTATCGGAGGTCACGGTGGTTTGCACCACTGTTTAATTCCGCAGCCAAAACATCTTCTTATCGATAAAGACCAAGATGGAAATATAAAAACCAGTTTATTTAGCCCTGAACAAAATGCCGAGGATATGCTTAAAATTCTGGGTTATAATGGAAGCAATTAATTTTTTATAAATTTATATAACCAACAACAACCAATTTAGCATTACAATGAGTAAAAAGAATTACGCCGGAATACCAGATAAATACTCGCGAATAGACGACGCGAAAGTGGTATTAATACCGGTGCCGTACGATGGAACCAGTAGCTGGCAAAAAGGAGCAGATAAGGGCCCTGACGCATTTTTAGAAGCTTCAGAGAATATGGAACTTTATGATATTGAAACAAAATCTGAAGTCTATAAAAAAGGAATTTATCTGGCACCTGCAGTAACCGAAGATTCTTCACCCGAGAAAATGGTAGATACCGTATATAAAACGGTAAAAAACTACATAAAGCAGGAGAAGTTTGTTACTATTTTTGGAGGAGAACATTCAGTGTCTATCGGGACTATTAGAGCTTTTAATGAAAGTTTTGAAGATCTTACCGTGGTGCAATTAGATGCTCATGCCGATCTTAGACCAGAATATGAAGGTTCTACTTGTAATCACGCCTGCGCATTGCACGAGGCTAGTAAAAAGACAAATTTATTGCAGGTTGGAATTCGTTCTATGGATGTTTCTGAAGTAGAACATATGGATGAAAACCAGGTGTATTTTGCTCACGATCTTTATGAAGACTGGCAGGATGATGCTATTGGACAAATGACGCCAAATGTATTTATCACTATAGATTTAGATGCATTTGATCCTTCTATTTTACCCTCTACCGGCACGCCGGAGCCAGGAGGCCTTTTCTGGTACGAGACGCTGGAATTCCTAAAAATGATGTTTAAAAAGAAAAATGTTGTAGGTTTTGACATTGTAGAACTTTGCCCAAATGAGAATGAAAAATCATCAGATTTTCTTGCGGCCAAGTTGTATTACAAAATGCTGAGCTACAAATTCAAATACCAAAATTATAACGAAGAAGACGAAGATGAGTAAAGGAGCGATTTCCCAATTTATAGAAAAATATTATTTACATTTTAATTCCGCAGCACTTGTAGATGCTGCAAAAGATTACGAAAAGCAACTTGAAGGCGGCTCAAAAATGTTGGTTTCCCTTGCAGGAGCTATGAGTACTGCTGAATTAGGTAAGATTTTTGCCGAAATGATTCGGAAAGATAAGGTGCATATTGTTTCCTGTACCGGTGCAAACCTTGAAGAAGATGTAATGAATTTGGTGGCTCATTCTCATTATAAAAGAGTACCACATTATCGTGATTTAACCGCTCAGGATGAATGGGATTTACTTGAAAAAGGGCTTAACCGGGTAACCGATACCTGTATTCCGGAAGAAGAAGCTTTTAGAAGAATTCAGAAGCATATTGTAAAGATTTGGAAAGATGCTGAGGCTAGTGGCGAACGTTATTTTCCGCATGAATTTCTGTATAAGTTATTACTTTCGGGGGTTTTGGAAGAGCATTACGAAATAGATCTTAAAGATTCATGGATGTATGCCGCAGCCGAAAAGAATTTACCAATGGTTGTTCCCGGTTGGGAAGATAGTACGCTTGGTAATATTTTTGCTTCCTATGTGCTAAAAGGTGAATTAAAAGCCAGCACCATGAAGTCGGGAATTGAGTATATGACTTTTCTTGCCGATTGGTACACCAACAATTCTAAAGAGGGAATTGGTTTCTTCCAAATTGGTGGTGGTATTGCGGGCGATTTCCCAATTTGCGTGGTGCCAATGTTGTACCAGGATATGGAAAGAACCGATACTCCTTTTTGGAGCTATTTCTGCCAGATTTCAGATTCAACTACCAGTTACGGTTCTTATTCGGGAGCGGTTCCTAACGAGAAAATTACCTGGGGAAAACTAGATATAAACACTCCAAAACATATTATAGAAAGTGATGCAACCATTGTTGCGCCCTTAATCTTTGCTTATTTGTTAGATATGTAATTAACAAATTATTATTAGACTTTAAAGCTGTTCAGAAATGCATTTAATGTATTATTGAACAGCTTTTTTTGTGCCATTTTTTAGTTAAGTTGAGATGAAGATATGAGTAGTAGTTGGATAGTATATGCCATTGGTTTTTTAGCCCAGCTTTTATTTTCTGCAAGATTAATAATGCAGTGGATAAAATCAGAGAAAAACAAAAAAATTGAAACACCAACGCTATTTTGGAAGCTGAGCCTGCAGGGTGCTGTTTTACTTTTTATCTACGGGTATCTTCGAGACGATATGGCTATTATGCTAGGACAATTCCTGGTGTATGGCGGTTATTTTAGAAACCTTCAGTTACAGGGTAAATGGGGAGAATCTGGCATAATGTTCAAGGTTTATGTCATTGTTTTGCCAATTCTAATCGCATTATATATCGGCTTATTTGGGCAGTTAGACTGGGAAGATCTTATTAAAGGCGACAATATTTCTATATGGCTTATTGCTCTTGGAATTGTGGGGCAACTTATTTATACTGCGCGTTTTATTTATCAATGGATTCATGCCGAAAGAAACCAGGAGTCAGATTTACCGCTTAAATTCTGGATTATAAGCCTCGTGGGATCAATTCTTATTTTTACTTACGGCATTTTTCGGGATGACCCGGTTTTAATTGCCGCCCACTTTTTTGGGGGAATTGTTTATATCAGGAATTTATTTATAATACGGAAGTCTGGTGAGTAATTTCGGTTTAAAAATTTCTATTAGGAAGATTCCTATAACAAGAATATATTCAACCGCAATTAACCAGTAATTTTCCTGGAATCCGTTAATGGTATAAGCCGAATAACTTAGCATTACCAAAAACGACCATACCAGTGCAAACCTGAATTTGGTAAAAACCGAAAGCAAAAGTGGGGTGGCAATATACCAGGGATGTACGGTTGTTGAAAGAAAAAAGTAAACCGAGACTCCCAGCAGCATAGTGCCAATTAGCTTTTGGGTTGAATTATTTCTTCTGAAAAAGGCCAGTCCTGCTAGAATTAAAATTACAATTAGAGGTAGGATTTTCCCGGCTGTGCCAATAATATTGTAGCCTTTTAGCTGAAATCCAATCCATCTAATTATATAATAAATACCCGCATTAAACTCGAATTTCTGAAACCATAGCGCAATACTTGCTGAAAAATTGGAGATAAATTCCGAAGAAAGAAAAGGTAGAAAACTAATTAAAATAGTGGTTCCCGCAATTAGATAATATATCAATAACTGCTGAAAATTTAGCTCCCTAACTTGTCTTATTTTGTTTCTAATCAGTGCATTGTCGGGTAGGTTTTTAAAGTTTCTTTTCTTTAAGAAATAATTCCATAAAAGCGGTAAGAACAATAGTGGCAACAATTTTACCGAAACTGATATTCCAAGTAGTACCGCACTCCAAATCCATTTTTTCTGATGTAATAAATAAATAGACCAGGTTAAGAAGAACAGCATTGCGCCTTCAAAATGAAGATTTCCGGTGAGTTCTATGATTATAAAAGGATTCAAAATAAACCAGAAGACCTTGTGAGTGGGTAGTTTTAATTTCAGCAGTAATTTTCGGCCGAAATATAGCGTGCCCAGATCGGCTAAAATGAGAAAAAATCGCATCGTGATCACAGAACCCAAAATACTCTTTCCTCCTAAAAATGCTGAAATTGCAAACAGCAGTTGATTTACCGGCGGATAACTGGTGTAGTTTCCCGCACTTAAACTTCCCATTCCCTGTATTAGTTTTTGCTGTGTGAATTCGAGAGAAGTTGAAATCTCTTTTAAATCATTCGGCACCGATAAATAAGGATTTATTCCGTCCAGAATCAATTTTCCATCCCAGATAAAACGGTAAAAATCTTGCGAAAGGTTTGGCGTGGCCACAATAAAAACGAGTCGGAATAAAACTGCAATTCCAGCTAACAACCAGAAATTGTTTTTTTCTAATTGAAGAAGCTTAAAACTGATAAAAAATAAACCGGTATAAAGACTGATCAGTTTTGTGAAATCAGTGCGGTTTAGATCGTAAGCGAAAGACCAATAAAAAGCAATTCCTGTTAAGATTAGGAGAAAGGAAAACTTATGATTTTTAAAGAAATCTAACACAATTTTTGATTGAAACCTCACAGGTTTTTAAAACCTGTGAGGTCTATTTGTATCCATATATATACTTCGTCATCCTGAATTCGTTTCAGGATCTAACATGAACTGATCCACTTCTTAGACCCTGAAATAAATTCAGGGTGACGACGGTAACAAGCCTGAATTTAAACCCTAACCGATCTAAAAACAACAAACCCAAAGCCTATAAACAGCATCAAGTGGAAAATGGCGAGGCTAAAATCGTTCAGCATAAAAGCGCTATAGAGTCCGAAACCAAAATACAGCCATAAAGCAAATTCAACCCCAATGCTTAAGGAAAATTTCTGCTGAATATAAATATTCTTTTTCCAGGAATCGTTTAGGGAACTTACATTGAATTTTGGAGTTCTAATAAAAGCCGATTTTTTCCCCAGATGACCTTCCAAAACCGCCAGGGAATTATGAACCGAAAATCCCATCGCTACCGAAAAGAAAGTAAAAAACATGCCTATAAACTTCAAAAAGCTTTTAAAGCTTTTTCCGTGAATCTTCACATAAGCCGCGTAATAACAAAGAAAGAAAATCACGGTACTTACTAAAAAGAAAGCCACCAAATTAAAATACCAGCCAAACTGCGGATTGTTGTTTTTAATAAATAATACCGGAATACTTAAAACCGCCAACACCAGGATGATTAAAAACATACTGGAATTTAGAAGATGGAAGAATGCGTGAAACTTAGTGCCAAAAGGTACCGATTTGTCTTTAAGTAACTTCTTGAAGTTTTTTTTAAAATTCTCTGCAGCACCTTTATTCCAGCGAAATTGTTGCGAACGCGCCGCGCTTATCGCCACTGGCAATTCGGCTGGAGTTTCCACATCTTCCAGGTACTTAAATTTCCAGTTCTTAAGCTGTGCGCGGTAACTTAAGTCAAGGTCTTCGGTTAAGGTGTCTCCGCTCCAATTTCCCGCGTCTAAAATGCATTCCTTCCTCCATATTCCTGCTGTCCCGTTAAAGTTGATAAAATGCCGTCCAAAATTCCTTCCGGTTTGTTCCAGGATAAAATGAAAATCTAAAGCAAAAGCCTGAATTTTTGTGAGCAAGGAATAGTCCCGATTAATATGTCCCCACCGAGTTTGCACCACCCCAATTTCAGGATCTTTGAAATATGGCACTGTTTGTAGCAACCAATCTTTTTTAGGCATAAAATCGGAATCGAAAATCGCGATAAATTCTCCTTTTGCGATTTTTAAACCTTCTTTTAAAGCACCGGCTTTAAATCCGCTTCGGTCTTTTCGGGTAATATGTTGGATGTCGAGTCCGGTTGTTTGAAGTTGCTCTACCAGGGTTTTAATTTTCTCAACTGATTCATCGGTGGAATCGTCTAAAACCTGGATCTCTAATTTTTCACGAGGATAATCAATTTTCGCAATATTTTTCAGCAAACGTTCCACTACATAAAGTTCGTTGTAGAGTGGGAGCTGGATAGTGACGAAAGGTGTTTCCGCAGGATTTTTTAAATCAAATTTTTCCGAAGCATCTATCTGTTTTTTGGCTTTCAGGTAATTCAATAACAAATGCAACTGCGAGATACTATAGAAGAAAATAAGCAGCAGGGCAAGCGTGTATATAATGATAATGGCTAAATCCATTACTTAAAACTATATTTAAAGATCCAACCCAGGATTTTTACTCCTGCAAAGATAGAACCTTTCAAAGTTCCCGAAACTTTAGAAGTGCCAATCCTGTTTTTGTAATGTACGGGAACTTCAGTGTAAGAAAATCCTTTTTTTAAGGCTTTTAATTGCATTTCTACCGTCCAGCCGTAAGTTTTGTCCTGCATTTCAAGTTGAAGCAACTTATTGTATTTGATGGCTCTAAAAGGACCCAGATCGGTAAAGTGGGCATTGAAAAATAATTTCATTAGCGAAGTGGCCAGCCAGTTTCCAAATATCTGCGGAAAGGTCATTGAACCTTTTTCCCGCCATCTTCTTACCCTGGAGCCAATAACAACGTCTTTATTTTCCTTAATAATTGGGGCCACAATTTTAGTTAATTCGCCCGGGAAATCGCTGTAATCGCCATCGAGGAAAACAATAATATCGGGTTGGTTTTCTTGTTTTGAAATATAATCCATTCCCTTTAAACAGGCATAGCCGTAACCTTTTTGCTTCTCCTGTAGTACCGTGGCACCGGCGTTTTTAGCATTTTCTTCGGTAGCATCAGTAGAATTGTTGCTTACTACAATTATTTCCTGAACAATTTCAGGAATTTCTGCAATGACTTTAGCTATGGACTCTTCTTCGTTATAAGCCGGAATAATAACCTTAATCCCTACAGAGGTTTTTATATCATGAAATTTTTTATCATTAGCAGAATATTTTTCTGAATCATTGGTAAGGGTTTTACTCTCTGATTCCTGATTTTTTTGCGGCATTTACTTCGATTTCTGGTTTACTAAATCTATTAGATCTACATCATTTCCCAACAGCACTTCTTCAGAATTTATGCGTCCGCCCATATCGTCATTTTCAAGTTTTAAAACGCCTCTTGGGCAAACTGCCGAGCAAATTCCGCAGCCAACACAACTGGAGCGCACGATATTTTCTCCTTTTTGAGCATAAGCGCGAACATCAATTCCCATTTCGCAATAGGTAGAGCAATTTCCGCAGGAAATGCACTGTCCGCCATTGGTAGTAATTCTAAACCTTGAAAAAAGACGTTGCTGCATTCCTAAAATCGCCGCCATTGGGCAACCGTAACGGCACCAAACTCGGCTTCCAAAAATTGGATAAAAACCTACGCCAATAACTCCTGAAAATGCGGCGCCAATTAAGAAACCGTACCATTCCCTAAGTTGATAACCGCCGAAGAAAAAGATATTCCCATTTCCGCTGAAATAATTGATACTGATAATTGATAAAATCACTACTAAATAACCAATCGCACCATATTTAGCATCTTTCGCCAATTCTTTACGCTTAAAAATCATAATTACGGCAAAAAGGAAGGTGAGAAATCCGGCCGCACCCCAAAGAAAAACATCTTTGGTAAGCCAGAAATCATTGGCACTGTCGCCTAAAAATGAGTATAAAACCGCGATGGTCATTACGGTAACAAAAACCAAAACGCTATGAATTACCCAGCGTTCAATTTTCCACGCATATTGTGATTTATTCGAAAGCTGGCGGTAAGGATCGCCGGCGGTCTCCGCGAGGCCGCCACAGCCACAAACCCAGCTGCAATACCAACGTTTACCGTATTTATAAGTTAAAATTGGAGTGATTACAAAAATGGAAATCAAACCAAAAGCTAGCATAATAACTCCAATATTGCCTGCCGAAAGGAATTCGTTGATCTTATAATCGGTAAACAAATCGTAGTTAAGCGGCCATATATTGGCAGGATTATAGTAAGGTTGGTTTAGGCGAATTAAAATTTCGGGAAGTATAAACGCGAAACCCAACTGAAAGAACATCACCGAAAAAGTGCGAATTACCTCGTAGCGATTATTGCGATATTTGAGAATAAATTTATAGCCGAAAATAAGGATTGCCAGCGTGTAAAGCGTACCGTAAACAAACCATTGACTGGCAGGATTTCCGCTAATGAATTGACTTAATGGATCAAAAAGTGAGATGATACCGGTATTGGCTCCGTCAGCATTTAATCCTAAATATTGTGGATACCAATACAAAACCACATAAAAAAGGGTAAGGCTAATGCCAAGGATCCAGGCCCAAAAACCGCGCCCGCTAAGCGATTTAAACCAAACTCCGTCGTTTTTTATGCCTTCGTGTTTTCCTAAATAGAGATCGTTGGCAAAAATTATGGTACCGGCTGCGATAAGCCCTAAAGATAAAGTTAAGAATAAAGTTTTATTGGGAAAATTCACGTTCGCAACTGCAAGCACTAAGATAAAAAGGCCAACTAAACCTATGCCACTGGCTAGTCTTTGCGTAGTAGAAAGTTTTGCCGGTGCTTCTGCCGTGAGAGACATGTTATGTTCTATTTTGCTCATGCTTTCTGTAGATTCTCTTTAAAACTTTTAAAAATGTCTTTCTCGTAATGAGTATAAAATTCGGGATCGAAATTAGCTTGTTTTAGATTAGCCAAAACGTGATCTATTTTTCGATTTTCGCTCAGCCATTGATCGAAAACTGAATGACGCATCCTAATTCCGAAGGTGTTTATTCCAAGGAATTTATTGGAATTTGCATCAAAGGCGATCGTAATAGCTTTGGTATTATCTTTATGCTGCCAGTGAAAATGCATTTCGTTATCGCCCGGTTTTGCTGAAACATTGCCGTAAGTTTGATATTCAATATCAAAGAATTTAGCCGAATTAAACCAGTTTCCGGGTTTGTAGGGTATTTCATTGCCTGTTAATGTTAAGGTTTGTGCCAGGGTTTCACCCATCATACGGCCGGCATACCAAACTGCTTCAATGGGTTTGCGATGAGATAAAGGCTGCTTTAATTGTGAACAATCGCCAATAGCGTAAACATCTTTGATATTGGTTTGTAGAAATTCATCTACCAAAATTCCTTTATCGGTTTCTAAAGCTGAATGTTTAAGAAAATCTATATTGGGTTTAACGCCGGTGCAAAGTCCCACTAATTGGCATTCAATTTCTTCTCCGGAATTTGTTATTATAGATTTAACTCTTCCATTTTCATTAGCAACGATCTTATCCAGTTCTGTTTTCTCTCTAAGGTCTACACCGTGAGATTTAATATGTTCCGAGATCATTTTAGCATCCTGGATTGGTAATACATTATGCCAAAAAGCTTCTTCCCGAATCAGGAAAGTGACTTCAATATTTCGGGTTTTGAGCATCTCGGCGAGTTCCACGCCAATAAGTCCGCCGCCAATTATTACCGCTTTTTTACAGTTTTTGGTGTTTTTCTCCAGCAGCTCCAGATCCTGTTTAGAAACCAAGCCCTGCACACCCTCTAAATCCTGTCCTTCCCAACCAAATTTATTATAAACTGAACCCGTTGCCAAAACCAGCTTATCGTATTTCATTGTTTCATCCGAAGAAAAATGCAATGTTTTTTCTTCAAAATATATGGTCTCAACCCAGGCTTTTTTTAGTTCAATTCTATTTTTCTCCCAAAACCAGTCTTCATAAGGTTTTAGGTGATTCCATTTCATATGCCCCATATACACATACATCAATGCGGTACGGGAAAAGAAATAATCGCTTTCCGCAGAAATTACGGTAATTTTCGCATCGGAATTTTTCCTGATATGCCGCGCACAGGTAATTCCTGCAATCCCATTTCCTATAATAACAATATGTTCCATACGTGCTCGATAATCGAGATTTAAAAGCTCCAGGGCCTTCTTCGAAATTAAGTTATTATTTCTTATTTTTTCTTTTGAATTTGTTCAAAGCAACTGTTCTTAAACAGATTTTATTACTTCCTTAAAAAGCTTAATCATATTTGGTTCTGCTTTTTCGGCCATTGCAATAATTTCATTAATATTTACCGGTTCTAGGTTATCTGGGTCGCCTTCATCTGTAATTACAGAAATAGCCGAAACCGGTAGTTTTAGATGATTGGCCACAATAATTTCGGGTACGGTACTCATTCCCACAGCATCTGCTCCCAAGACCTGCAACATTCTATATTCGGCACGGGTTTCTAATTGCGGACCTAAAAGTGCTGCGTAGACTCCTTTGTGCAGTGTAATTCTTTCATTTTTAGCGATAATTTCAAATGCTTTATTCATTTCAGCATCGTAAGGCGCACTCATATCCACAAAACGTTCGCCCATTTGTGAAACTCCTTTAAAGGCTAAAGGAGAATCTCCCAGCAAATTAATATGATCGTCAATTAGCATAAGTTCACCTTTTTTGAACTTCAAATTTACCGATCCGGAAGCATTAGAAACAAGTAGTTTTTTAATACCAAGCTGGTGCATAATGCGCACAGGAAAAGTAACATCTTGCATCGTGTAGCCTTCATACATATGGAAACGCCCCTGCATGACCATCACTTTTTTTCCTTCCAGTTCTCCAAAAATTAATTTCCCTTTATGGAATTCTACCGTTGCGGTTGGAAAATGCGGAATATGATTGTAACTAACCTCAATTTCTATTTTTATCTCGTCTAAGAGCTGACCTAAACCGGTGCCCAGGATTATTCCAATTTCAGGGTTTTCAAATCCTTTTTCCTTCAGGTATTTAGTAGTTTCCTGTATTTCTTTAATCATTTTTTAATTTTTGAAAAATTGCTGAAAATCTTTATGATCTTTAATATCTGAATAATAATCTACATCGTTCCTGGCGTCAAGCAAACCGATATTTTTTCCTTTTAAATCCTTTAAAGTATCCTCCAAAACCGATGAGGTTCCCCATTTTTTATCCTCAAATACTTCTGGAAACAATTGATTCATTCCCAATAAATAATAACCGCCATCTGTAGCCGGGCCAATTACCGCATCTTTTTCCTGAAGTAATTGAAAAGCTTTTTCCAGATCTTCCCGCTGTAAATCGTAAAGATCGCTGCCAATAATTATAATATTTTGGTAGCCATTTTTAAAGCCTTCTTCAAAGGCGTTCTTCATTCTTTCTCCAAGGCCTTCTCCCTGCTGAAGTTTTTTAGCATAAATCTCAGGGTCCCAAATATCGTTTTGGGCAATTCCTTCAGAATAATATACTTCTTTGCCAACTGCAAGATTTCTAGTAACTGAAACAGTGTGTTCCAGCAAAAAATTATAAATTTTAAAAGCAATTATATCGCCAACATCTTTGGCAAGCCTGGTTTTTACTTTTCCCGGTTCTGGATTCCTGGTAAAGATAATTAATAAAGCTTCGGTAGGTTTAAGGCTCAAAGTTTAAAATTTAAGAAGTGAAAATTATGCAACTGTTCCCTGGCAGCTACTTCCAGCACCTGCAGTACAGCCGTAACAATGTTGTGAAATTCTAATTTCCCGGTTATTGAGCAAATCTTCGTTGTAATCGCTAATGTGCTGCACTTTGCTGTCTACTTTTAATTCTAACATTTGATTAAAATCACAGTCGTATAACCAGCCATCCCAACTTACCGAAATGGTATTGGTGCACATCACACTCTCTACCGCGGCGGGATTGTAAGCCTCTACAAGCGCATACATATAATCTTCATAATTCTCTGAAGCGATCAAAAATTCCAGAAACCTGCTTATAGGAAGATTAGTAATAGCAAAAAGGTTATCAAAATCTATATTGAAATCTTCTTTAAGTGCGGTTTTAAAATCCTGTTCCAGTGCTTGTTGATTGGTAGGTAGAAAGGCCCCTGATGGATTATATACGAGATCCAATTTTAGTTCTGTTTCTGGCTGTGCGTAGCCCACAGCGTTAAGCATTTGTAGAGCTTTGATAGATTTATCAAAAACACCAGTTCCGCGCTGTTTATCTGTTTTTTCCTTTTTATAAAATGGAAGCGAGGAAACTACGTGAACATTATATTTTTTGAAGAATTCTGGTAAGTCGTGGTATTTTTTGTTTGCCAGAATTATAGTAAGGTTAGACCGAACAATAAAATCTTTGATCCCTGCTTTAGAAGCTTC
This sequence comes from Salegentibacter sp. UBA1130, assembly GCF_002311535.1. NCBI lineage: Bacteria > Pseudomonadati > Bacteroidota > Flavobacteriia > Flavobacteriales > Flavobacteriaceae > Salegentibacter > Salegentibacter sp. UBA1130. The sequence continues at coordinate 232,311 of NZ_DCAP01000027.1, forward strand.
TTCTACAAACCATCTAAAATTCGGGTTCATTTCCGGTGCGCCGCCAGTGAGATCTAAGGTATGGGCTTTAGTGGTTTTAATAACCTCCAGGCATTGCTGCATGGTTTCTTTGGTCATAATTTCCTTGCGATCGGGACCGGCGTCTACGTGACAATGCGAACAAACCTGGTTGCACATATAACCTAAATTAAGCTGAAGGATTTCTAGTTTTTCAGGTTTTAACGGGTAATTACCGGTTTTGGCAATTTTATCTTTAAAAAAAGGAAGTTCTCCTTCTTTAAAAATTCCGTTGCTTAAAAAGGCAAGTTGGTTCTCGGGTTTTGAAAGATCGTTTTTTCTAGCCGATAAGGATTTTAATAAAGCCATGTAAAAATTACATTTTGTGCTAATTTGAAGAAAATGATTTTGTATTTAAATATTTCAGTATAAAACTTACATACTCAATTTATCATATTTGTTCATCATCTGTACCCCGTGTACAAGGGTAGCTCCACTTTCAATAGCGGCGCCGGCGTGTACGGCTTCCATCATTTCTTCTTTGGTGATTCCTCTTTGCAAACCGTCTTTAGTATAGGCATCAATGCAATATGGGCATTTTACAACGTGCGAAACCGCAAGGGCTATAAGCGACTTTTCTCTAGCAGAAAGTGCTCCTTCTTCAAAAACTTTTCCGTAGTAATCAAAAAATTTATTTCCTAATTCTTCACTCCATTCGGTTATTTCGCCGAATTTTCTTAAATCATCTGGATTATAGTAAGTCTTAGACATTTTGTAACAAGTTTAATTTATACAATTTTGGTCTAAAATATCCATTAAAACTTACTTACCCAATGAATGTTTGTTTTAATAAAGGAAGTTTTGAAATTTGAGAATTTAAAAGGTAGTTGGCAGCTACTTCTTTCTTAGTGTTTTAATTATTTTTTTTACAAAAAATGTGGAAACAATAATTATTGCCAAAGCTTCAAGGCCCAAAAGAAGAAAAATAATATCCATAGTAATCGATATATTTGGTACCTAACCAGGGTAGGAGAGGGCGCGATTAATAATATGTAAATATCTGATTGTTAATTTGTTTTGCTTGCCGTTTTTAAGATAAAAGTTACGGTTTATAACGTGAAATCGGGCACAATTGCGTATTTTGAGGTTGCAATTAAGTAAAGTGTTTAACGCAAAAGCTCTAAATATTAACTTAAAACCGATTTGTTAATGGCTTTTAGTGCTATTTGCGAAGGATATTCTAACTTTACAGAAATTCAACGAGTGTTAAAACACTTCGTTGGTATTTAAAATAAAACTAATATTAAGTTTTAAAATTCGAAATAAAGGGGCTTCCCCACGTTTAGTTTATGAGGATAAATGTAAAAACTTTACCAGTAGATGAAATTATTCAGGATATTTCTAAAAACCTTAATGCACCAATTCAAAATGGAAGTGGAGAATACACCATAGAATTGCCAAAAGAAGTGGGCGAAGGCTATATTAGGGGAATTAGTTTTGACTCTGGAATGGGCTTCATTTCATACAACTGCAAGTTTTATGAAGATGTGGAAATTCATTTTGCTTTAAACACGGTGCATCCCTTAAAGTTTATTTTTTGCTCAGCGGGATCAATTGGTCATTCTTTCCAGGATGCTGAGAAAGTAAATGAAATAAAAGCTTATCAAAATATCATTGTATCCAGTAGCGGGTATAATGGGCACGTACTGTATTTTAAAGCCAACGAGGCAACTCACATTTCCAGCCTTGAAATTATTAGATCGGTTTTTGCCCATAGGCGTAACTACGATTTTAAAGATCTTGAACCCACACTAAAAGGATTATTTCAGGATGCGGTGGCCGAAAAGCAGTTTTTCTACCAGGGCAACTATAGTATAAAAGCTGCCGATATTATGAATGAGATTAATACTAAGGAATTCACCGGTTTCTTACGTTCTCTTTATTTGGAAGGTAAAACATTTCAAATGCTCGTTATTCAAATTGCCCAGTATGAAGATGACGAAGATGGCGATAAGCTTCCGCAGATACTAAGACAGTCTGACATTGAAAAGGTAGATTATGTGGTAAAACGCATTCAGGGTGATTTAGGAAGTAATCTAACAGTAGAAGCCCTGGCAAAAGAGGCGGGAACAAACGTAAATAAACTGCAGGAAGGTTTTAAATATGTTTACGATCTTACGGTAAATAAATATATGCAGCATAAAAAGCTGGAAGCCGCCAAAGAAATGCTAATGACTTCAGAAAAGAATATTTCTGAAATTGTAACCGCGATTGGTTTAAATAACAGGAGTTATTTCTCTAAGATCTTTAAAGAAAAGTATGGAGTAAATCCTAAATACTTTTTGAAAACGAGAAAGAAGGAAGTTGATTAAAAAAAGTTTTCCCCTTGATCAGTCACAAGTTTTTTTATGCAAAAACTTCTGGAATCTCGTTCACTTTAAAACCCCAGATGCTGGGTAAAAAGAAATACACTAAAATACTTATTAAAAGAATAGAAAACAGGTTCATCCATAATCCTGTTTTTATCATATCTGGAATATTTAAATAGCCGGAGCCAAAGACTACCGCGTTTGGTGGAGTTGCTACCGGCAACATAAAAGCGCAGGATGCGGCCAGTGTTGCGCTTATTAATAATAAGTAAGGGTGAAGTCCAATTGCCAAAGCCATAGGCGCTAAAATTGGAAGTAGCATTGCCGTAGTAGCCAGGTTAGAGGTTACTTCAGTTAGAAAATTAACGGCAGCGACAAGAATTAATATTAATAGAAATAACGGCAGGTTTTGTAGATAGGTGAGTTGTTCGCCTATCCAAATGGCTAATCCTGTTTCGCTAAAACCTTTTGCCAATGCCATTCCGCCGCCAAAAAGTAAAATAATTCCCCACGGAATTTTCACCGCTTCTTCCCAGTTTAATAAAGGTTTTGTTTCTTTTCCGGAGGGAACAATAAAGAGTGCGATTGCCGCAATAATAGCTATTATAGTATCATCTATAAAGGGTAAAAAAGGCTGAATTAAAAATGATCTTGTGATCCAAAAAAAAGCGGTGCAACCGAAGATAACCAGCACCCTTTTTTCCTGCTTGCTTATTTTTCCTAAAGACTTCAGTAGTTTATTAATTTCGGCTCTTCCACCCGGGAATTCAGCTTTATCAAATTTAAAAGCAAAACTGGTTAAGTATTTCCAGCATATAAACAACAGAAAAACCGAGATAGGAATTCCTAACATTGCCCATTTTAAAAAACTGATCTCTATTCCGTATAACTCTTCAACTATTCCCGCAAAAACCAGGTTTGGTGGTGTTCCTATCAGCGTTCCAATTCCACCAATAGAAGCGCTATAGGCAATTGCGAGCATTAATGCTTTACCAAAGACCAAAGGTTCATTTTCGTTGCTAAAAGGATTGTTTTTTAACTGACTTATTATCGCGGTGCCAATTGGAAGCATCATAACTGAAGTTGCGGTATTGGAGATCCACATAGAAAGAAATGCTGTGGCTATCATAAAGCCAAGGATTATAAATTTTATTTTGCTGCCAATAAGATTGATGATGTTCAGCGCGATTCTTCGGTGTAAATCCCATTTTTCTATAGCTACCGCGAGAACAAATCCGCCCAGGTATAAAAACACGTATTTATGACTAAAAGCAGCGGTGGTGGCTTCAATATCTAAAGCGCCGGTTAAGGGGAACATGACAATGGGTAATAAAGCGGTAACCGAAATTGGGATTACCTCGGTAACCCACCAGAGCGCCATCCAAATGGTAATACAAAGAATATCAAAAGCTGCCGGCGGCATAGATTGCGGTGCTCCGATGATTTGAAGGATAAAAAATAATAATGGCCCCGCTATTAAAATTAGCGCTCTTATAAATTTATTCATTAGATAAGGTTCTCAAGGATCTACCAAGATATTAAATTTAATAAAGCTGGATAATTCTTTAAATATGCGACAACTTTATTTTTAGTTTAACTACTATTTATTTAGTTAAAATTTTTATTAGGAAAAATATATTCTTATTATTGAATAATTATTCACCATATCAATCTAATCCTTAATATATCATCACTAATGCAGACTTTCCTTTTGATTATTTTCAGTCTTATTTTTTCTTCCGCTTTTGCACAAAACAAAGAGATTGAAGATCAATTTAAATACAAAGCTACGTACAACCTTACCTGGCAAATAGATTCAACAGATGCTAAGTCTATCCAGAATGAAGCTATGGTATTGTTTATTGGTGATAAGATTTCGCGATTTTCCAGCGAAGGCCAATACATAGCAGATTCTATAAAAGAGGCTTATAAAGATCGCGAACGAACCCAACAAAGTTTTAATGAAATGAGGTCCAAAATGCCAATGTCGGCATTAAACTTTTATATTTTTAAGAGGCAGAACTCAGCAGAGGTTTCTTTTACTGAGAAAATCGTCAAGGACAATTACCGGTATAAACAGGAAATTGCTGATTTGAATTGGGAAATATTGCCCGAGACTAAAGATGTAGCCGGTTTTGGGGCACAAAAGGCAAAAACAAGTTTTTCAGGAAGGAATTATACCGCGTGGTTTACTACTGCGATACCTGTTTCAGAAGGGCCATATAAATTTCGTGGCTTACCGGGCCTGATCCTGGAAATTTCAGATAATAAAGGTTATTATACCTTTAAACTTACCGGTTTCAAAGAATTGAACGATGAAATTTCGATGGAGTTTAATCCAGAAAATTATCTGGAGGTTAGTAGAGAAAAATTTTTACAAATAAAAGAAGAGTATGCTGAAAATCCCTTTGTAATAATGGAAAGTTCCGGGATTACAATGGGTTTTCAACCCGGTCAAAAGGAGAAATTATTAAAGGAACATCGCGAGGAATTTAAGAAGAAAAATAACCCCATAGAACTGAAATAATTTAAACTATGAAACAAGCCTACTTGATATTTCTACTTATTTTGTTTACATCAATTTGCAGTGCTCAAAAACTCACCGATAAATTCGAATATAAAGTTACCTACAAGCTCACTTATAAGTTAGACTCTACCAATCTGGATAAATCGAAATCTGAATATATGCTCCTGTTTGCCGGAGACGAACTTTCTAAATTTTCAAGTCGGGCAAAAACTCTGGCCAATCCTATTGTTAGAAAAGGAAATACTGCACATACTTCCCGGGAAGCGGTTACAGATTTTCAATATGTTATTTTGAAGCATAGGAGTGAAAATAAGCTGTTTTTCACGAGAACTATTTCACGTGATCAATTTTACTATACCCAGGAAATGAATCAATTTAAATGGGAAATTCTACCGGAGAAAAAGAAAATTAAAGATTTTGAGGTTCAGAAAGCTAAAACTTCTTTTGCCGGAAGAGATTATATAGCCTGGTTCACTTCAGAAATTCCAATTTCAGACGGGCCTTATAAGTTTAGTGGTTTGCCGGGTTTAATATTGGAGCTTGAAGATACCCAGCAGCATTATGTATTTGAATTTTTCGGTCTTGAGAAACTCAGTCCAAAACTTAAATACAAGATCAATCTTAACCAATACGCTGAAACCAATAAAACTGAATTATATAAAGTTTGGAAACGATATATGGAAGATCCATGGGGGTATGCTCCCATCCCCCCTAATATAACCATCTCTGCAGAAACCAAAAAAAAATATGCTGAAGCGTTTAAAGAAAGTTTTGCGAAAAGGAATAACCAAATAGAACTACAAAAATGAGAAGTCTTATAATGTTAGTGCTTTTACTTAGTTTAGGAAATTTGCAGGCACAGGATCAATATTCCTATAAAGCTACGTATCAACTCGAATTCCAGGAGGATTCGACAGATGAAAACTCCATAAAATCTGAAACCGGTGTACTTTATTTAAGTGAGGAGCAATCACGATATTCCAGCCTGGGTAAAGCAGTTAAAGATTCTTTAAAAAATATGACAAATCCTGTAAGCATGAGGATGGATGAGTACAATCAAATGACCGATTTTAAATATACCATCTATAAAGATTATCAGGAGAACGAACTTATTTTAGCCGAAAAAGTTTTTCAATATGAACTAAAATATAAACAGGATCTAAAACAGATTGATTGGGAAATTCAGCCAGAGAATAAAGAAATTTTAGGTTTTAGCGTTCAGAAAGCCACAGGTGATTTTGCAGGGAGAAATTATGTCGCCTGGTTTGCGCCAGAATTACCATTCTCTGATGGGCCTTATAAGTTTAGTGGTTTGCCGGGACTTATTCTAGAGATTTCAGACCTGAAAAATCATTATCATTTTAGCTTAACAGCATTTCAGGAATTAGCAAATCCGGTAGATAAACTATTGAATTTAGATAATTATAAAACTGTTTCTCAGCAAGAACTTGATCAGGTTCGGGACGATTATGATCGTGATCCTATTGGTACAATGCAAAAGGCAGGCATAAAATTCGGTTGGAGCGAAGAAGATGAAACTAAAACAAGAAAAGAACTAAGCGAAAAATATAAAAAACGAAATAATCCAATCGAGCTTTAGCCATAATAAATCATCATCAATCAAAAAAAATAATCAATTGGATCATTTTAGACAGATTTTCCTATTCCTCATATCGATATTTATCATTTCTGTAGGTTATTCTCAAAAAGAAATCTCGGGACAGGTTCTAGACGATCAAGATGAGAAACTGAGTGGGGCAACGGTGATGGTGAGTAAAGATTCTGTTTCTCCAATACTAGCTTATGGTATTTCAGATGCGAATGGAAAATTCAAAATAGCTGTCAAAAATGAGAGTGATTCCCTGTTTTTAAAAGTTTCATATATAGGTTTTGGTACGTTTAAAAAAACGATTCAGAATAAATCACAGACACTTGAAGTTAAGCTTTCACCTTCTTCAGAATCTTTAAAAGAGGTGCTCGTAAAATCTGAAATTTTGCAGCAACGTGGCGATACGCTTAGTTTTTCAGTAGCAGCCTTTAAAGGAAAAAATGACCGTGTGATCGCTGATGTTCTAAAAAAAATACCGGGTATCGATATTCGGCCAAACGGACAGATTTTTTATAGAGATGAGCCTATTCAGAAATATTATATCGAAGGTTTAGATTTGTTAGAAGGGCGTTATAATCTGGCGAATGATAACCTGTCTGCCGAGGCGGTTTCTAAAGTAGAGATCCTGGAAAATCACCAGCCGGTAAAAGTTTTGGATAGTTTGGAATTTTCAGAGCGCGCTTCCATAAATATCAAGCTTAAAAAAGATATTACGTATAGCGGAACGGCCACCGCCGGGATTGGTGCAGCGCCTCTGCTTTGGCAAGCAAAGGTAACGCCCATGATTTTTACTAAAAAACAACAGGCGATCTTTACTTATCAAAGTAATAATACCGGTAGTGATGTTTCCCGGGAGATTCGTGATTTTTCGATTAATTTTTTGGGTGATCAGTTTACGATCGATAAAACCGATTGGCTTTCGATTCAGAACATTTCAGAGCCGCCTTTTTCTCAGGAACGCTGGTTGGATAATAATGTGCATTTGGGTTCTGCAAATATTTTACAGCGTATAAAAGAGAATATAGATCTAAAACTGAATATCTCTTATCTAAATGATTACCAGCAACAGGATGGGAGTACACAAACCCGCTATTTTACACCTACAGATACGATTGATGTGATCGAGAATACAAACAACCATCTTTATGTGAGTACACTTCAGGGGAAACTAACCCTAGAAAATAATGCCGATAAAAATTACCTGAAAAATCAATTGGAATTTAACGGATTTTGGAATGCTGCACGAGGTGTTATAGATCGTCCTGATACAAAAATAAAGCAGCAGCTGGATAATCCTTTCTTCGGAATTAAAAACGATCTGCGTTTGCTTAGGGCCGTGGGTAAACAATTAATCACTTTTAATTCGAATACCGGATTTACAGAAAATAATCAGGATCTCATGGTGCAGCCAGGACAATTTGAAGCTATTTTTAATGATGGCGATCCATTTGGGGAAATTCAGCAATTGGTATCAGCCAGAAAAATTTATACCGATAATTCTGCCGGATTGACAAAAGCACTGGGGAAATTCACTATCTCCCCAAAATTTGGCTTTTCATTTCAGCATCAGCAGTTAGATAGCGATGTTTTCCTTAATGAGATCGACGAAGTTTTGGATGTGAATTTTAAAAATCGAACCGAATTTGTACAATCTTCGGTGTATTTTAAAAACGCTTTCAGGTTTGAAAGTAAGGATGAAACATGGAATTTGCGTTTAAGTACACCGCTTGAATTTAAAAGCTTTCACCTTGAAGATGATAATTTTGAGGATAGCAGAAATCTGGATCGTTTGGTTTTTGAACCTAATTTTTATGTAAGAAAGAAAATTTCAGCTTTTTGGGAAGCAAATGCTTCAGCAGGATTGAGTTATAATTTTGGTGAAATTCAGCAATTATATTACGGATTTTTACTGAAAGGCTATCGGAATTTAAATCGCTACAATGCACCAATTTCCGAAGAACAAAAACAAAATTATAGCGGAGGCCTACGTTATCGAAATCCGTTAAAGCAATTATTTTTAAATGCGTCTTACTCGTATGCGTATTCTGAAAATAACCTATTGTACAGTTCTAATATTGGTGAAAATGGAACAACAATTTTAGAAGCTGTGGCTCGCAATAATAGTTTTGATAATCATAGTTTCAAAGCCGGCGGAAGCAAATACTTTAGGGAACTAACAACAACACTTAAACTAAATGCTTCATATAATTTATCAAATCGGCAACAGCTTTTAAATAATACGCTGGCCGAGGTGAATACACAAAATTTGAATCTACGAGGAAGTTTGGAAGCCGATATTTGGAGTTGGCTAATTGCGAATTATTCAGGTAATTTCTCTACTTATACTTCGGGTTTTGAAGGGAACAATTTTCAAAAAATAGAAACCCATCAACATATCATAGAACTTTATTTTTATCCTAAGGATAATCAATATTTGAGTTTGAGTGGAGAATATTATGGAAATTCGCTTTCTGAAAATGGGGATAATTATTTTGTAAACTTGGGCTATCAGTTTACTTTTAAAAAGCCCAAAATGGACTTGAATTTAAGCTGGCGAAATATTTTGAATACAGATACTTTTATAAATGCATATAACAATCAATATTATTATGTGCAGAGCAGTTATCAGTTGCGGCCTTCGCAGGTTTTAGCAACGCTAAAATTTAGTCTCTAACTAAGCATCCTTCTGGATATATTTCAAAATCTAAGCCTGAGTGAATTATAAGTTTTGTATTTCTTGAGTTTAGGGTTTAGTTTTTAATTACTACGAAATAACTGTTATACTTTAAATGCTACTTGAAAGGAGTAGTATAATAAAATTGTATGCCATTTGGCGCAACCATTTAGAAGAAAGAGCATCTAATAAATAGAACTAAGAGTATTAAATTTTAATAAATACTGAATTATGAAAAAAATCATTACGCTTATTTTAATTGGTCTCTTATTTCCAGTTGTTCCAACAGCGACGATGAAGGAGATGACTGTATTTTAGATATGGCAGTGCCTTCCTTGCATCTCAAGATAGTTGATGACTCAGGTGCTAATCTCTTTTAAAAAGGGACTATTGACCCAGATAATATCAGGGTAGAAGCTGATTATTCAGAAGAACTTATTACTTTTCAATTTATTCCAGGAAATGAATTTGCAAACCCTGATGCTGAAATTAGAGTGCTGGATAATTCGATTATGTTAACAGTGCCACATAGATCATCATACGAATACACTATTTATTTAGATGATATAGAAGAAACTATTAATGTTCAATTTGAAACAGAACAATCAAGAACAATATGTGGTACAGATTATTATACACCTGTTGTTGCTAGTTATAAGAAAGAAACTTTAGAAATAAGTGAAGTATCATCAGAGCTTAATTTTTTGGTTATTTTAGAGATATAATTAACTCTAAATAATCATTCTTAACGGGTGTATATTAAGTAAGACAAGTAGAATTAGTTAGTTATAGATATGAAAAATTTTATTTTTTAGTAATCTTGGTTTGACTTCAAATTCGTGTTATTTTTTCCGAAAAAATTAATTGAAATAGAAGGAGAATAATTCTTAAGCTATCTATCGCTCTCCTCACAGGTTTCAAAAACCTGTGAGGTTTGGAATTTCTGTTTTATATTTAAGTAAATTTCAACTTATGAAGATGTTAGAAATTAAAACGGCCCTGCAAATCGCAAAATCGAAAGCTGAAGTTTATGAAGCGATTATAGATTCTGAGCAAAATACCGAAGGTTGGGCAAATTTCCTTGCCTGTTTAAAGGCTTATTTGGAATTTGGGATCAATCTTAGGAAAGGTGGCTTTGATTTTATGAAGAAAAGCTAATATAATGTAATGACTTATATAAGAGAAGCCTGCGTAGAAAGCATAGAACAAGCTTTGGTTGCTGAAGAAAATGGAGCTGATCGCATCGAGCTCTGTGCAGATTTAGATGCAGAAGGTTTAACACCTTCCAGAGAATTGATCCTTTCGGCTAAATCCCATTTAAATATTCCGATCCGCGTTATGATTAGACCCCGGGCTGGTGATTTCGTGTATAATAATGCTGAAATTAAGCAGATGGCTAGTGATATAGTCTTTTGTAAAGAAGCCGGTGTAAATGGCGTGGTATTAGGAATTTTAAAAGAAGATAAAACAATAAATATTGATGCCGTTGAAAAACTTGCGGAAATAGGAAAACCTATGAAATTTGTCTTTCATAAAGCCATTGATGAAACTCCGGCTATTTTAGAATCTGTGAAATCTTTAAGAGACTTAGGTGTTGTAAATGGAATTCTTACTTCAGGAGGAGAAAATACCGCGGCTGAAGGCATCCTTCAACTTAAAAAAATAACAGCTCTGGCTGGTGATATGGAAGTGATTTGCGCAGGAAAAATCACCTCAAAAAATCTGGAAGGCTTACACCGGGGAATCAATGCTAAAGCCTATCACGGGAAAAGAATTGTTCGGGGATTGGAATAATTATTTTTCTAAATGAAATTAATAAATCCAGTTTTTAAGTTTCTGGAAAAAAGAAAAACCCGTTTCAATAAAGAAACGGGTTTTTAATATTTGCTATGGCCGGGCCATTACATCATTCCGGGCATTCCGCCGCCCATTCCGCCTGGCATACCTCCGCCGCCTTTGTCGTCTTCTGGAAGATCAACAAGTGCACACTCGGTAGTTAAGATCATTCCGGCAACAGAAGCAGCGTTTTCAAGCGCAACTCTTGTTACTTTCTTAGGATCTATAATTCCGGCTTTCATCATATCTACAAATGTGTCGGTTTTTGCATCGTAACCAAATTCTTTCTTGCCTTCAAGAACTTTATTGATCACTACAGAAGCTTCACCACCAGCATTTTCTACGATGGTTCTAAGTGGAGATTCAATTGCTCTATAAACAATTTGAACTCCGGTTGCTTCATCATCATTTTCAGTCTTGATTTTGGCAAGAACCGCTTGTGCTCTTACTAACGCAACACCACCACCGGCAACAATTCCTTCTTCTACAGCCGCACGGGTTGCGTGAAGGGCATCGTCTACACGGTCTTTCTTCTCTTTCATTTCAACTTCTGAAGCTGCACCTACATAAAGTACGGCAACACCGCCGGCTAGTTTAGCCAAACGCTCCTGAAGTTTTTCTTTATCATAATCTGAAGTAGTGGTTTCGATCTGAGCTTTGATCTGGTTTACACGTTCTTCAATTTGCTTGTTGTCTCCAGCACCGTTTACAATAGTAGTATTATCTTTATCGATAGCTACTTTTTCAGCAGTACCTAACATATCAATAGTAGCGTTTTCTAAAGAGAATCCTCTTTCTTCAGAAATTACAGTACCACCTGTTAGGATAGCGATATCTTCTAACATTGCTTTTCTACGATCTCCAAATCCTGGTGCTTTAACAGCAGCGATTTTAAGAGAACCACGCAATTTATTTACTACCAAAGTAGCAAGGGCTTCGCCATCTACATCTTCAGCAATAATTAAAAGTGGCTTTCCAGATTGTGCTACCGGCTCAAGAACTGGAAGCAAATCTTTCATAGAAGAGATCTTTTTGTCGAACAATAAAATGTACGGATCTTCAAGATCTGCAGTCATTTTCTCTGAATTCGTTACGAAATACGGAGAAAGATAACCACGGTCAAACTGCATACCTTCAACAACTTCTACGTGAGTCTCGGTACCTTTTGCTTCTTCTACAGTAATTACACCTTCTTTTCCAACTTTACCAAAAGCCTGGGCAATTAAATCACCAATATGCTCATCGTTATTTGCAGAAATAGAAGCTACCTGCTTTATTTTTTCTGAAGAATCACCAACTTCTTTGGTTTGTTTCTCCAAATCTTTAGTGATTGCAGTTACAGCTTTATCTATACCTCTTTTAAGATCCATTGGGCTTGCGCCTGCTGCCACGTTTTTAAGGCCTTCTTTTACGATAGCCTGGGCAAGTACAGTTGCAGTAGTAGTACCATCTCCTGCAAGGTCATTGGTTTTAGAAGCAACTTCTTTTACCATTTGAGCGCCCATGTTTTCTAAGGCATCTTCCAGTTCAATTTCTTTTGCTACAGTAACACCATCTTTAGTTACGGTTGGTGCACCAAAAGATTTGCTTATTACCACATTACGTCCTTTTGGACCTAAAGTTACTTTTACGGCATTTGCCAATGCATCTACACCGCGCTTAATTCCGTCGCGGGCTTGAATGTCAAACTTTATATCTTTTGCCATTGTAAATTATGTTTTGTCATTTCCGTAAAGACGGAAATCTAATTAATACTATTATTTATTTTGAAAGTTTCCCCGGGAGTGGGGAAAAGAAGTCTTATACTATTGCAAGGATATCGTCTTCTCTCATCATTAGATAGTCTGTGCCCTCAAGTTTTAATTCTGTACCGGAGTATTTTCCGTAAAGCACAGTATCACCAACTTTCACAGTCATATCGTGGTCTTTATTACCCTTGCCTACAGCTACAACTTTTCCACGTTGTGGTTTTTCTTTAGCTGTTTCGGGAATGTAAATTCCAGATGCCGTTTTAGTTTCGGCTGCTTCAGGCTCAATAAGAACCCTGTCTGAGAGCGGTTTAATGTTTAGTCCCATTTTTTTATAAATTTATTTAGGTTAATTAATCTTTGAATAAGCGACTAAGCCTATTTCTAAAATTATGCCACCCCGCTTTTACTGCCAATTACAAACAAAAAATGCCAGCTTGTCATAAGCTGGCATTTGTGAATTTTATAAAGAATGGAAGCGTTTATTGAGCGCTGTCAGATTCTGAAGTTTGTCCTGGCATTTGTGCCGGTGGAGTAGCGGTATTTTCAGGCATTGCATCTTCGTCAAAAACCCTTGATTCGCCGTAACTTGAATCGTCCATAATAGTTACATTAGAAAGTAAAATAAGGACTAATAAAAGTGTTGCTAAAGTCCAGGTACTTTTATCTAAAAAGTCTCCGGTCTTCTTTACTCCACCTACTTGTTGTCCGCTACCGCCAAAAGAGGAAGATAAACCACCGCCTTTAGGGTTTTGTACCATAATTACCACTACCAGTAAAAAGGCTACAATAACTATTAATGCTAAAAAAATCGTGAATGTGCTCATTCTTGCTTTGTATTATTTTCTTGTAATTTTTCGATTGCCCGAATTTGGTCAGCAAAGAAACCACTTTTTTCGGGATTTTTCAAAATTAATATTTTATATGCCTGGATTGCCTTTTTATAATTTTTTTGTTCCAAATAAACCCGTGCTAAAGTCTCTGTCATTAACGACTCTGGCGGGGTTGTGCTTACTTCTGCCAGGTTGGATTTATTGCTGGGTTTACCCGGTTTTATTTTCGGACTTTTGGATATGAACCTGTCTATAAGTTCAAACTTTTTATGCTGAACCTCATCTTTCGGATTTTCTTCTTCGGATTCTTCTCTTTTTATAGGTTTTGCTGAAGTAAGTCGCAACCATTCTGAAAAAGAATGTGATTCTGAAGCATCAAACTCTAAAGGTTCTCCCAATTTCAATTGGTCTTCAGATAAATCTTCTTCGGTATGTTCCTTTGCTTTCACACTTTTCTCAGAAAACAAGTCGGGATCCATCACCTGTTCAGATTCAGATTGCCTCATTTTTATGGCTTCATCTATAGCCATACTTCTTTTGGCAAAAACTTCTTCGGGTTCAAAAACGGTAATATTTCGCAATTGTTCTTCCTGCTCCTGGATTTGCCTTGCAATTTTATTCTGATTAAATTCTACCGAGGTTATAAAATCAAAAAGTACACTACGATTAGTGGTATAGACGGCAGTCTTTTTTAGTGCGCTGTTGTAGCTGAATTCCTGATGCTCTTTTAAACCTTTGAGCCTTACTGCACGTGCCGCCTGGAAATACGGTGCTTTCTGAATAAGCTTTTCCAGAGCACTGGTTTGCCCGGCAGTGATTTCGGCTGGGTTTTGCAGCAGTTGTATGAATTCGTTTGCTTCCATATTACCAATCGGTTAAAGCGGCATTAAAAATATCCTGGGTTAACCTGTTGTAAATTTCATCTAAGGCAGTGGCCAAAACATCACCAACTAATTGCGCATTGGCGGGATAATCGTAGTAAAAAGAAAACCTTCTTTCAAAATCTTTTTCGGGTTCCAGGGTGTTATAATAACGAACATTCACTGCAATGGTGAGTCGGTTTTGTGCCGCCGTATTTTCAGCGGTAGCGGTAATAGGTGCTACATAAAAATCAATAATTTCTCCTTCAAAAATAAGATCGGCGTTATTGTTGGCCAGGCTTAAACTGGTTTGATTTTGAATAAGATCCTGTAACTGTAAAGTGAAAGTTCTGTCTATTCCCGGTTCTACTAGATCTGCCTGGTTTTGAAAGAAATTCACCTGGAAAGATTCTGCATCACCCGTATCCGCACCCGTAAAAGAGTAAATTCCGCAAGATTGGGTGCTAAGCAGGAGCACAAAACATAAAAGAAAAGCAGTTTTTTTCATATAAGCCGACTAAAATTACAGGTTGTATTGTTTTATTTTTCGGTAAAGTGTGCGTTCACTTATCCCTAATTCCTCAGCGGCAGCTTTGCGTTTTCCGCTATGTCTTTCTAAAGATTTTTTTATAAGTTCCAATTCTTTATCTTGCAAAGAAAGGGTTTCTTCTTCCTGGATCTCTTCTGCAAAATAATATTTATCCTTTTCCCTACTAATTTCAGATTTCGGACTGTTCTGCGGAATTTGAAGTACTTCCAGCCTTTCATCATTTAACGCTTCT
This sequence comes from Salegentibacter sp. UBA1130, assembly GCF_002311535.1. Classification (NCBI taxonomy): domain Bacteria; kingdom Pseudomonadati; phylum Bacteroidota; class Flavobacteriia; order Flavobacteriales; family Flavobacteriaceae; genus Salegentibacter; species Salegentibacter sp. UBA1130. Next base: position 247,546 of record NZ_DCAP01000027.1, read on the forward strand.
AATTCTTCTGCATCAACATCTTCACCATCATCGTCGCCGTAAAGTTTTTGAATTAGGCTTTCGTTTTCATCCTGAACTTTTTGCGTATTCCCACTCTCCATAAGTTTTAGGGTGAGTTTTTTGAGATCGGTCAGGTCGCTTTTCATATCAAAAAGCACTTTGTAAAGAATTTCCCGTTCGTTGCTAAAATCGCTTTCTTTCTTTTTTTCTGAAATAACTGCGGGTAAATTGCTACCAATATCAGGTAAATATTCTTTTAAACGCTCGGGGCCAATAATGCGTTCCTGCTCTAAAACTGAAATTTGCTCGGCAATATTTCTTAACTGCCGAATATTCCCGCCCCATCGGTATTTTTTTAATAAACCTACCGCATCATCCTGAAGTTTAATGGTTGGCATTTTATATTTCAGCGCAAAATCTGAAGCGAATTTTCTAAACAATAAATGAATATCGTCTTTACGATCCCGCAGTGGCGGAAGGTTAATTTCTACTGTGCTTAATCTATAATACAGGTCTTCACGGAAGCGTTCTTTTTTAATAGATTCCTGCATATTAATGTTGGTAGCCGCGATAATACGAACATCAGATTTTTGCACTTTAGATGAACCAACTTTTATAAATTCCCCGTTTTCTAAAACACGCAGTAACCTAACTTGTGTGGGAAGTGGTAATTCTCCAACTTCATCTAAAAAAATGGTCCCGCCATCGGCAACTTCAAAATAACCGCTTCGGGTTTGGGTGGCACCGGTAAAAGCGCCTTTTTCGTGACCAAAAAGTTCAGAATCTATAGTGCCTTCGGGAATTGCACCACAGTTTACTGCAATATATTTCCCGTGTTTTCTATGAGATAATGAATGGATTATTTTTGGAATACTTTCTTTCCCAACCCCACTTTCCCCGGTTACCAAAACCGAGATATCTGTAGGCGCAACCTGGATTGCTTTTTCTATAGCGCGGTTAAGGCGTTGATCGTCGCCAATTATTCCAAACCGCTGTTTTACTGCCTGAATTGATTCCATATATTAATCCTGTTATTTCAGAAGGAATTAATCTAGTTACTAAAACTGATTCCTTTAGACTGAATAACTATTTTTTAATTATTTTCACTATATCCAACGGCTTCTCCAATTAGGGTTGCGCTGGTACAGTCATTAATTTTTACGTTTACAAAGTCACCAATCTTGTAATTCTCTTTTGGGAATACCGCCACGGTGTTTTGAGTGATTCGGCCGCTCCAGTGTTCGCTAGACTTTTTGGATTCTTTTTCAACTAAAACTTCTACGGTTTCTCCAAGAAATCTTTGCGTCCTAAAATGATTATGTTCACGCTGAAGCGCTACTATTTCGGCTAATCTTCTTTGTTTTGTATCTGCAGGCACATCGTCTTCCAATTTACGGGCCGCCATAGTGCCCGGTCTTTCAGAATATGCATACATATACCCAAAGTCATATTTCACATATTCCATTAATGATAGAGTATCCTTGTGATCCTCTTCAGTTTCAGTTGGGAAACCAACAATTAAGTCCTGGGAAATAGAGCACTCTGGCATTAATTCTCTTATATAGTCTATAAGTTTAAAATATTCTTCGCGGGTGTGTAATCTATTCATCTCTTTTAAGATTCTATCACTTCCGCTTTGAACCGGTAAATGAATATGCTTGCAAATATTGGGATAAGCGGCTACAACTTCAATTACCTCCAAAGTCATATCCTGCGGATTTGAAGTTGAAAACCTAATCCTCATTTTTGGTTGTGCTTCGGCGACCAGCCTTAAAAGTGCGGAGAAATCTGTGGCTGTAGCTTTTTGAATTTCCGAAGCATTTTTGAAATCTTTTTTGAGTCCGCCGCCATACCATAAATAGCTATCTACGTTTTGGCCCAGAAGGGTAATTTCTTTGAAACCTTTATTCCAAAGATCGTTTACTTCCTCTACTATACTTTGTGGGTCGCGGCTTCGCTCTCTTCCTCGGGTGAAAGGTACCACGCAAAAAGTACACATATTATCGCAACCCCTGGTGATAGAGACAAATGCTGACACTCCATTGCTTTGCAATCGAATAGGAGAAATATCACCATAAGTTTCCTCTTTAGAGAGTAGAACATTTATTGCATCCCGGCCTGCTTCAACTTCATTTATAAGATTTGGAAGGTCTTTATAGGCATCTGGCCCAACTACAAGATCTACTATTTTTTCTTCTTCCAGGAATTTTTCTTTAAGACGCTCGGCCATACAACCTAATACGCCCACTTTCATTCCGGGATTTATTCTTTTTACTGCATTATATTTTTCAAGTCTTTTACGAACGGTTTGTTCAGCTTTTTCTCTAATAGAACAGGTGTTTACCAAAACCAGATCTGCTTCTTCTAAATTTTGAGTAGTATTAAAACCTTCTTTTGCAAGAATAGAAGCAACAATTTCGCTATCGCTAAAATTCATTGCACAACCGTAACTTTCAATAAAAAGCTTTCGGGTATTTTCTTGCCTAGGCTCCATTACGAGCGTGTTTCCCTGTTGTTTTTCGTCTATTGTCTTCTCCATAATTCAAATCTTCCTTTTCAGGATTAAGAAATGCAAAGATAAGGGTAAAACGAACTTCTGACAAAGTGACAGCAATATTTTTAATTTTCTCACGCAACCTTTTCGTAATTAATGCATCTATATAGAAACCAACCAGATAATTATGAGATTTTTCTACAGTTTAATTACGTTGCTTCTTCTGGCTTTAATGGCTTTGTTCACTTCTTGCGAGAAAGACGCAACCGAAGAAGAGTTTTATAATGTAGCCGTTCCCGTAGTAAAGCCTATTGAAGAATTTAGGGCTATGGTTAAAATTTCTGAGCCAAGAGCAATTACCGAAGCGGGCAAGATCTATTCTTATGGAGATTATGTTTTTATAAACGATGATCAAAAAGGTGTACATATTATAGATAACAGTGATCACCGAAACCCTGTAAAAATGAAATTTCTTGAAATTCCGCAAAATACCGATATCGCTGTAAAAGATGACATGTTATTTGCAAATTCAGCTATGGATCTCGTAGTTTTTGATATTAGTGATATGAATAATATTACACAAGCGGAAAGAATGAAGAACGTTTTTCCCAACCATAATAACCGTATTCCTGCAAGTGCATCTTTTGTAGATAGCGATAATTTTAATGCTGAAACCGAAGTAGTAATAGGTTATGTTATGGAAACCCGAAAAATTGAAATGGCAAGCAATACAGAATGGCTAACTAATGACAGGGCATCTTTTTCTGAATCAGGAAATTCATCAGGCGGTTCCGGTACCGGAGGTTCTTTAGCACGTTTTAATATTCACCAAGATTATTTATATGTAGTAGATCAAAATAATTTGTCGGTTTTCAATATTGCAGGATTAAGTAACCCCGAATTATTAAAAACTGAATGGATTGGGCCAGATATAGAAACTATTTTTTATAAAGAAAATCATTTATACCTGGGAAGTTCTACCGGTATGTATATCTATAGTGTAGAAAATCCAGCTACGCCAGAATATAAATCTATGTTTAGACATATTCTTGGTTGCGATCCCGTTGTGGTAAAAGGCGATATGGCTTATGTATCTATTAGAGGTGGAAATATATGCGGGCAGGAATGGAGCCAGCTGGATGTAATAGATGTAACCGATAAGTCCAATCCACAGTTATTACAATCTTACCCAATGAAAAATCCTTACGGGCTTGGCGTAAAAGACGACTGGCTTTTTGTTTGTGATGGTACTGCCGGATTAAAAATATATGATACAAAAAATACCCCCAACCTGGAACTAATAGACCATTTTCAGGACATTAACACCTATGACGTCATCCCCTTAGAAGATGTGCTCTTAATGGTTGGGGATAATACACTTTTCCAATATACTTATAAAGGTAATGAGATCAATTTACTAAGCACTTTCAGCCTTAATTGATTTTATTTTGTTTGGTTTTTTAAGGATGCCCCGCAATACTGCGGGGTTTTTTTATAAATTATAGAGAAAAGAATTTTTTTATACGTGAAGCCGTGAATGTGGCTGTTTTACAAGCTATTTCTACTTGTTTTGTAAAATCATTTAGGATGTTAAAAAAAAATTGATATACTTTTGCAGCTAGAAAAAAGAGAGTTATGGCAAAGAATTTAGTGATTGTAGAGTCCCCTGCCAAGGCGAAAACCATCGAAAAATTTTTAGGAAAAGATTATAAGGTGGCTTCCAGTTTTGGACATATTGCCGACCTGCCTACAAAAGAATTAGGTGTTGATACCGAAGGTAATTTTAAACCAAAATATATAGTTTCTAAAGACAAAAAAGATGTAGTTAGAAAACTAAAAGGTTTTGCAAAAGATGCTGATATGGTATGGCTGGCAAGTGATGAAGACCGGGAGGGGGAAGCTATAGCCTGGCACCTTGCCGAAGAGCTTAATCTTAAAAGTGATAAAACCAAAAGAATTGTTTTTCACGAGATCACTAAATCGGCTATTCTTAAAGCTATTGACAATCCCAGGGATATTAATTATAACCTGGTAAACGCCCAGCAGGCCCGTAGGGTTTTAGACAGGTTGGTAGGTTACGAACTTTCGCCGGTTTTATGGCGAAAAGTTAAAGGAGGTCTTTCGGCCGGGAGAGTACAATCTGTTTCAGTGAGACTTATTGTAGAAAGAGAAAGAGAAATTCAAAATTTTACTGCGGAAGCTTCATTTAGAATAGACGCTGAATTCAGTACGGAAGACGGTAAATCTTTTAAAGCAAAAATTCCCAAAAATTTTGATAACCGTAAAGAAGCTGAATCATTTCTTCAGCAAAACTTAGGGTCTGATTTCAAAGTTGCGGAACTTACTACCAAGCCAGCGAAAAAATCTCCTGCACCACCGTTTACCACTTCAACTTTGCAACAGGAAGCTGCCAGGAAGTTGTATTTTTCAGTAAGTAAGACCATGACTATGGCGCAACGTTTGTACGAAGCCGGTCATATTACTTATATGAGAACAGATTCGGTAAACCTTTCAGAAGATGCACGAAAAGGAGCTAATGAAGAAATTTTAAAGGCTTACGGAGATAAATACGCAAAATCAAGACAATTTAAAGGAAAAACTAAAGGCGCTCAGGAAGCTCACGAAGCAATTCGCCCAACAAATTTTGCCAGCCACTCGGTAAGGGCAGATCGGGACGAACAACGCTTATATGAGTTGATCTGGAAGAGAGCTATCGCTTCACAAATGAGTGAAGCCCAATTAGAACGTACTAATGTGAAAATTGAAGCTTCTAAACACGATAAGCAGTTTACTGCAAATGGAGAAGTTTTGAAATTTGACGGTTTCCTAAAAGTTTATCTGGAAAGTACCGATGATGATGAAGATGCGGAAGAGCAAAACGGAATGTTACCGGCTTTAAAGGAAAATCAGCCGCTTAACAACAAATACATTACCGCAACAGAAAGATTTACAAGACCGCCATATAGATATACTGAAGCTTCTTTAGTGAAGAAACTGGAAGAATTGGGAATTGGACGTCCTTCTACTTATGCACCTACAATTTCTACTATTCAGAATAGGAATTATATAGAAAAAGGGTCGGTTGAAGGTACAGAGCGCGAGTATTTGCAATTTGTATTGAAAGGTTCTGACATCAAAGAGAATAAATTAACTGAAACCGTTGGAAGTGATAAAGGAAAATTAGTGCCAACTGCCGTAGGTATGGTGGTGAACGATTTTCTTGTGAATCATTTTTCAAACATTCTTGATTATAATTTTACCGCGAGAGTTGAACAGAGTTTTGATGATATCGCGGAAGGAAATGAAGAATGGACGCATATGATGAAAGAATTCTATGAAGACTTTCATCCTCAAGTTGTAGATGTAGCCAAAAATGCCGACCGTGAAGTTGGAGAAAGAATTTTAGGCGAAGATCCCGAAACAGGGAAACCGGTAAGTGTTCGGTTAGGAAAATTTGGGCCTATGGTTCAAATTGGCTCTGTAGAAGATGATGAAAAGCCAAAGTTCGCCAGCCTTGGACCAGACCAGACTTTAGATTCGGTTACTTACGAAGAAGCGATGGATCTTTTCCAGCTTCCGAAGGAATTAGGAGAGTATAAAGATGAAAAAGTTGAGGTAAATAATGGCCGTTTTGGTCCTTATGTGAAATTTGGCAAGAAATATGTTTCGCTTGAAAAAGGCGAAGATCCATTAAACGTAGATTTTGATCGCGCAATGGAGCTGATCAAGGAAAAAGAAAAGGCAGATGCTCCAATTCACCACTACGAAGATATGCCGGTACAAAAAGGTGTAGGTCGTTTTGGTCCTTTCTTAAAATGGAATGGTATTTTCATTAACGTGAATAAAAAATACGATTTTGATAATCTTTCTATTGAAGATATTGAAACTTTAATTGAGGATAAGAAGCGTAAAGAGCGTGAAAAGTTGATCCATAATTGGGAAGAAGAAGGAATTAGAGTTGAAAAAGCACGTTGGGGAAGGTTTAATATTATAAAAGGCAAGACTAAAATTGAGTTGCCAAAAACCACAGATGCCGAAAACTTAAGTTTGGAGGAAGTAAAAGAAATTCTTGAAGAGAAATCTAAAAATAAAAAAAAGACTACTAAAAAGAAAGCTCCTGCTAAAAAAACAACTGCTAAGAAGAGCACGGCAAAAAAGAAAACCACTACAAAAAAGAAGAAGTAATATATGGATTTAGATTTTCTGAGTCCCCTTTCTGAAGAGTTGCTTAGGGAAATTGCCGGTTTTGGTGAACATTCCCTGGGGAATTCAGTAAAAAAACATACCGCCTCTCACGGTTTGCCAGAGTTAGATGGCGTACAAATGGCAGTGGTGGGTATTAAAGAAAACCGGCTGGGAGAAGAAATAGACTTTCTTGATTTTGTAGATGTGAGAAAGGCTTTTTATAGTTTATTCCCGGGAAACTGGCATATTAATATTGCCGATTTGGGGGATATTGAAAAAGGCGAAACTGTAGAAGATACTTATTTTGCAGTGCAAACCCTGGTGGCGCAATTAGTGAAAAAAGATGTGATTCCCGTGCTTTTAGGCGGAAGTCAGGATTTAGTTTATGCGCAATACCGGGCATACGATACTTTAGATCAAATGGTAAATCTTGTAAACATAGATAGCCGTTTTGATTTAGGAGATGCCGAAAACCCGATAAGCAATTGCTCTTACGTTGGTAAGATAGTAGTTAATCAGCCTTATAATTTATTTAATTATTCCAATATTGGCTATCAAACCTATTTTAATTCGCAGGACGAAATAGAGTTAATGGAGCGCCTGTTTTTTGACGCTTATCGTTTAGGAGAAGTTAGTAATAATATAAAATTAGTAGAACCGGTAATGAGGGATGCAAATATGGTGGCTATAGATTTAGCAGCTGTAAGTGCACCTTCATCGGGTTCTCGTGATATTGCTTCCCCTAATGGATTTGATGGGAAAGAAATTTGTGCGCTTGCTCGCTACGCCGGGATTAGTGACAAAGTTAGCTCTTTCGGGATTTATGAATATGATAATTTAAAATTCGGAAATTTGGGTGCCATGTTAATGGCACAAATGATGTGGTATTTTGCTGAAGGAATAAATTACCGGACTAACGAAAATACTATTTCGGCAAAAAAAGAGTTTATAAAGTATCAGGTTCCTATAGATGATGAGGTTTTGGTGTTCTACAAAAGTCCTGTTAGCGGGAGGTGGTGGATAGAGATTCCGTTTCTTGAACATGTAGATACTAAATTAAAAAGGAGTACGTTATTACCTTGCAGTGAGGAAGATTACCTGGAAGCTTGTAATCAGGTAATTCCAGAAAGATGGTATAAAGCAAAAAGAAAAAACGAAGTTTAAAATAATTTCAGGCATTCTTGGTATTTACTGTATTTTTACCTAAAATATTGTTTTTTAAAAAATAATTAGATAGGTTTACTGCCGTAAATTGAGATGTCTTAACCTAAGAGAAACTATGAAGAAATTTATTTCGCTAATAGCTGTTCTGGCCTTGCTTTCAAGCTGTGGTCGTGGAGATCGTGGACAGCTGGTTGGTGCGAAAGGGGAGAAGTGGAATCCGGAGAAACCACTTGGGATGACATTAATTCCTGGAGGTTCATTTATAATGGGAAAGTCTGATGATGATATCGCAGGCCAACGCAATGCCCCGCCTAAAACGGTGACCGTGCGTTCTTTCTATATGGATGAAACCGAAATTACCAATGCCGAATACCGTCAATTTGTTAATGATGTAAAGGATTCTATTGTTAGAACCGAATTAGCAATTATGGCTGAAAACATGGGCGAAGCAGAAGGCTCAGGCGGAATTGGAGATTACGCTTTTATGGATGCCGATGAGGGAGACATGACGCCTTATGAAGAATATATGCTGAATACATACGGCCAGGGTGGTCCATCTGACACCTACGAGAACCGCCGTTTAAATAAGGATATTGATATTATTTGGGATACAGAAGATTATCCAGATGTGTATTATGCGGAAGTTATGGATATGATGTATATCCCCATGGAAGAGGTTTATAACGGACAGCGTACCATAGATGTAGAAAAATTAAAGTTCACTTATACCTGGATGGATGTGCAGGGTGCGGCTAAAAAACAGGGAAATAGAAGTGATTATATAAAAAGAGAAGAAATTCAAATTTATCCCGATACTACAGTTTGGATAAGAGATTTCAACTATTCATATAATGAGCCTATGCATAATGATTATTTTTGGCATAGTGCTTTTGACGATTATCCCGTAGTAGGAGTTACCTGGAAACAGGCAAGGGCTTTTACGCAATGGAGAACCTTATATCATAATTATTACCGAAGAGAAAAAGGTGAGCACAACGTGCCTTCTTACCGTTTACCAACCGAGGGTGAATGGGAATACGCAGCTCGTGGTGGTTTAGAAGGAGCTACTTACCCGTGGGGAGGTCCTTACGCCAAAAACGATCGTGGTTGTTTTATGGCCAACTTTAAACCATTAAGAGGAGATTACGCGGCAGATCAGGCGCTTTATACTGTTGAAGCTCAATCTTACGATCCAAATGATTATGGTTTGTATAATATGGCCGGAAACGTGGCAGAGTGGGTAGATTCGTCTTACGATCCCGCTTCTTACGAATACATGTCTTCAATGAACCCAACGGTTAATAATCCCGACGATATGCGAAAAGTAGTGCGGGGAGGTTCCTGGAAAGATGTAGCTTATTTCCTTCAGGTAAGTTCAAGAGATTATGAATATGCAGATTCTGCAAGAAGCTATATTGGCTTTAGAACAGTTCAAGATTACCTCGGAACAGATGTTACCCTAAATCAACCAAACAGATAATTAACAACAACCTATTTAACCAGTAGAAAATCTAAATCTATTTTATTATTATGGCAAAATCGAATTCAACAAAGAGAATAACTAACATGGTGTACGGTTTAGGTGCATCAGTTGTAATATTAGGTGCGCTTTTTAAAATTATGCACTGGCCATTTGCAAACCCAATGCTTATTGCAGGTCTTGTAGTAGAGGCTTTTGTATTTGCATATTCTGCATTTGAACCTACAGATGACGACCTTGACTGGTCTTTAGTTTACCCTGAATTAGCCGGTGGACAAGGAACTCGACGTAGCGCAACAGTAATTGAGGAAGACAAAGAAACTCAGGGCCAACTTTCTAAGAAATTAGATGAAATGCTTAAAGAAGCTAAGATAGATGCTAATCTAATGAGCAGTCTTGGAGACAGTATCCGTAATTTTGAAGGAGCGGCAAAAGGAATTGCTCCTACTGTAGATGCTATGGCTTCTCAAAAGAAATACAGCGAAGAGCTTACTACAGCAGCTACGCAAATGGAAACCTTAAATAATATTTATAAAGCTCAGGTAGAATCAGCTTCACGCCAGGCAGAAATCAACCAGGAGGTTGCAGAAAATGCCGGTAAATTAAACCAGGAAATGGGATCTCTTGCAGCTAACCTTTCTTCTTTAAACGGAGTTTATGGAGGTATGCTTACAGCTATGAACGGTACCCGCAGTGGTGTGCCAACTAATTAGTGAATTTATTACCCCTGAAAACTTAAATTATTAAAGAACAAAACTAATTAGCACATGGCGTCTGGAAAACAAACCCCAAGACAGAAGATGATTAACCTGATGTATCTGGTGTTCATCGCAATGATGGCACTAAATATGTCTAAGGAAGTATTGACAGCCTTTGGTCAAATGAATGAAGACCTTGAGGAATCTAATGCTACTACATCTCAACGTAATGATATGGCAATGGCCGGTTTAGCCGCCAAAGCCGAAGAACAACCTGCAAAATATGAAGAATTAAAAGCTAAAGCCGAACAAATTGGTGTGCTTTCAGATAATTTATACAATACGGTAGGTAATCTTAAAGATGAATTATTAGCCGATTATGAAGGTGAGGAAAGGACCAATTATGAGTCTATGGATCGCGCAGATAAACTAAATAACTTGTTTTTTGCAAGTGGTAGAGTAACTCCCAGGGGAGAAGAATTTGTGGCTGCAATAGATAATTATAGAAATGAAGTACTTAATATTCTGGGAGATGGTTTTCCGCAGATTAGAAGTAAAGTAGCTAACGATTTTTCTACGGAAGAAGTAACTAATAACGAGAATGTAACTCAACCCTGGTTGATGTATAACTATCAGGGATTTCCGTTAATTGCTTCTCTTACAAAATTAACTCAGATACAATCTGATGTTAGAACAACAGAAAACGATATTTTGTCTTCAATGCTTGAAGGGCAATTGCAAAGTGACGTTTCCTTAACTAATTATCAGGCCATAGTAGTGCCAGACAAAACTGCCTTTTTTAGTGGTGAAAACTTTAAAGGTAAAGTAGTTTTAGGTCGTGTAGATCCTACTTTAAAGTTTGAAAATGTTACTATAAACGGCAATAAGGTAGAAAGCACACAGGCGGGACAGGTTATGTTAGACTTCCCTGCAGGTAATGTAGGTGAAAAAGAAATTAACGGAGAGCTTCAGTTTAAAGAAGGTGACTCAATTGTGAGAATCCCTATTAATAGTTCTTATGCTGTTATTCCAAAGCCTAATTCAGCAGTTATTTCTGCCGATAAAATGAATGTACTTTATCGTGGGGTTCAAAACCCAATGACGATTTCTATTCCTGGTGTTGGTAGTATTAGTGCTCAGGCTCCAGGACTTTCACCAGCTGGTGGTGCGGGACAATACGTGATGAACGTTACTAATTTACAGGCTAGAGAAGTAGCAATTAATGTAAGCGGTAAGCTTCCCGGTGGAGAAACCGTTTCAGATAGTAAAACATTTAGAATTAAAGATATTCCAAGACCGGCAGGTACGGTTAGGGGAGAAGATGGATCGGTGCAAATGCAACGTAATAGTTTAGAAGTTTCTACTATTGGGGCAACACTTCCAGATTTCGATTTCAATCTTGATCTAAACGTAACAGGATTTAGTTTTAAAGTACCGGGACAACCAACTATTCAGGTTAATGGTAGTAGGTTAGACGATAGAGCAAAAGCTGCTCTAAGAAGAGCAGGACGAGGAGAATCTGTGCAAATTTTTGATATTCAAGCGGGTATCTCTGGTAACTCTGGATATAAACTGAAGAAAGTTTCTCCAGTTGTTATAGAGTTAACAAATTAATAAAATTTAGAAGATGAATTGGAGAGGATTTTTATTGAATGCTTTGGTGTTTTCTTTCACAATAACATCTTTTGGGCAGGCGAATATTTTAAACGCTAAAGACCCTGAAGATATTGGCAGGAAAACCGAAGCCCAGATTCAAAGTGATATAAATGATAAACCACTTGAATATGGATACATTGAAGATCGTGATGTATTATGGTCTAAAAACGTATGGGAAAAAATAGATCTTGATGAAAGGGTTAATTTCCCATTGTATTACCCAATAGATACTAATAATATTGGGAATAACCGTAGGGCCTTGTACGATGTTTTGGTTTCTGCTATTAAAAGTGGTAAAATTCAAAACATTTATGCCGATTCTTACTTTAAAGAAAAGAGAACCCTTAAGGATATTGAAGCAACCTTATCTAAAGTAGATACTACAGATCTTGGAATTGAGCAGTATAATGCCGGGGAACAGGTTGAGGAACAATTTATAGATAGACGGGATTTAAGTGCCGCTGATATCGCAGAATATCATATTCGTGGAATGTGGTATTTTGATAAGCGCCAGGCAGAATTGAAGTATAGAATACTCGGTATTGCTCCCGTAGCTCCCGATGTAAATTTTATAGATTCTGGTCAAACCGATCTGGTAGAATTATTTTGGGTTTGGTTTCCCGATGCCAGGCAGGTTTTGCATGATAATAAAGCCTTTACCGGTAGTAGTTCTGCGCAAACCGTCACCTTTGATCATTTACTCAATTCCAGAAGATTTGATGGGATGATCTATAAAGAAGATAATGTCTATGGAGATCGTGAAATTGATGAATACATTGTAGATAATGCGTTTATGGAACTTTTAGAGGCCCAGCGTATTAAAGAACAAATAAGAAACTTTGAGCTGGATATGTGGAATTACTAATTCCTTTAAAAGCTTAAAAATTTATTAGAAAAGCGTTCCTTATGGGACGCTTTTTCATTTTCAATAGGGAGGTTAACTATAAATTTTTAATTTTAAACTATGTTAGATTATATAGTAGTTGGTTTAGGCCTAAGCGGAATTGCAATAAGTCAAAGGCTGGAAGACAGAAATAAGAAATTTGTAGTTTTTGAAGATAATTCTCAAAAATCTTCCCTGGTTGCCGGTGGGCTTTTTAACCCGGTAATTCTTAAACGTTTTACCCTGGCCTGGAATGCAAATGAACAAATGAAGATCGCGATTCCTTTTTATAAGGAATTAGAGGCAAAATTACAGGCTAAGATAGTTTATCCTGTAGAAATTTATAGAAAATTCTTTTCAGCCGAAGAGCAGAACAATTGGTTTGAAGCAGCCGATAAACCTTTACTTTCAGAATATTTAGATACAAACCTGGTTAAAGAGATAAATCCCAATATTCCTTCAGAATTTTCTTTTGGGAGGGTTCGCCAAACCGGGGTTATTGATACCGATGTGCTCATAAAAGAATACCGAAATTATTTAAAAAATAATAACAAAATTCAATTTGAAAGATTTGATTATTCGGCGCTTCAGGTTAATGAAGATTCCGTTAACTATAATGGAGTTTCAGCCAAACAAATCGTTTTTTGTGAAGGATTTGGGATGCAACATAATCCTTTCTTTAATTACCTTCCGCTACGCGGAAATAAAGGAGAATATATCACTATTTATTCAGAAGAATTAAAACTGGAAGAAGCAGTAAAATCTTCGGTTTTTATTATTCCGCTAGGGAATAATTTATATAAAGTTGGCGCTACTTATAACAACAAGGATACAGATCCACAACCCAGTAAAACTGCACGGGAAGACCTGGAAAATAAAATTAAAAAGTTAATTACCTGTAAGTTCGAAGTTGTAGACCAGTCGGCGGGAATTAGACCTGCCAGCAAAGACCGCAAACCAATGTTAGGAAGGCATCCCAAATATAAAAACCTGTATTGCTGCAACGGATTTGGAAGCAGAGGCGTGCTTAGTTCCCCCATGGTTTCAGAACAATTAATCAGGTTTATTGAAGAAAATGTTCAGCTTCCGCAGGAAATAGATTTACAAAGATTCAATAAGAAACATTATAAGGCTTAGCGTTTTCCCGCATTGGGTTTGTAGTTAAGAAAGAAATTAATCCAGATATTTCTGGAAAGCCTTATAATTATTGGCATAAATACTACAAGCGTTCCTATTATGGCCCAAAAAGAGGTCATTAATCCACCTCCAAAAAAGAAATACGCAATTACAAATGCTGCTACAGAAAATGCGATGCCTACCGCATAGCTTACATACATAGCTCCAAAGAAGAAAGAAGGCTCTATTTTATATTTTGTTCCGCAGTTAGAACAGTGCTCGTGCATTTCAAAAATACGTCCTAATTTATAAGGATTGCTTTCAACATACATACTCTCTTCGTGGCAAACAGGGCAGGTTCCTGTAAGTATACTGTAAAGCTTGGTTCCTTTTAAAAATTCCATAATTGATAATCAAGGGGTTATAAGTTTCGTTGTGGCTTTAGATTGGGAGTAAACATATTTTTTTCACGTTGTAAATTTAGGCATATTTGCAAAAATAAAATCAACAAATGCTTAATATTCATAATCTCTCTGTTTCCTTTGGCGGAGAATATCTTTTTGAAGAAATAACCTTTAGACTGGGCGCGGGAGATCGCGTTGGTTTAATAGGAAAGAATGGTGCCGGAAAATCTACAATGCTTAAAATTCTTGCCGGCGAGCAGGAATATGATGGTGGGCAGATTGCGCGTGATAAAGAACTGAATATTGGTTTTTTAAAGCAGGATATAGATTTTGAACAGGGTCGCAGTGTTTTAGAAGAAGCGCAACAAGCTTTTGTTGAAATAAAGAAACTTGAAAAGCAAATTGATGAAATTAACCATCAATTAGCAACCAGAACCGATTACGAAAGTGAATCTTACACCCAACTTATTCAGGATTTAAGTGAGATTACACATACCTACGAAATAATTGGCGGGTATAATTACGAAGGTGATACCGAAAAGGTGTTACTTGGACTCGGTTTTCAGCGGGAACAATTTGGTAAACTTACCGAAACTTTTTCGGGAGGTTGGAGAATGCGAATTGAACTTGCAAAACTTTTACTTCAAAATAACGATATTCTGTTGCTGGATGAGCCTACCAACCACCTGGATATTGAAAGTATTATCTGGTTGGAGAATTTCCTTAATAACTATTCAGGTTGTGTGATTATTGTTTCTCACGATAAAATGTTCTTGGATAATGTTACCAATAGAACCATAGAAATTTCGCTTGGCCAGATTTACGATTTCAATAAGCCGTATTCAAAATACCTGGTGCTTAGAGAGGAATTAAGAGAGCAACAACTGGCCGCACAAAAGAATCAGCAACGTGAAATTGAGCAAACCGAAAAGCTTATCGATAAATTTCGGGCAAAAGCTTCAAAAGCTTCTATGGCACAGTCGCTTATCAAAAAACTTGATAAAATAGATCGGATTGAGGTAGATGAGGATGATAATGCGGTGATGAATGTGAGTTTCCCTATTTCTATTCAACCTGGGAAAGTGGTTATAGAAGCAGAGGGGATTGGCAAAGCTTATGGTAATAATCAGGTTTTAAAGAATATTGATCTTTTAATAGAACGTGGAAGTAAAATTGCTTTTGTGGGACAAAACGGGCAGGGGAAAACCACGCTTGCTAAAATTATTATTGATGAAATTTCTTACGAAGGAAATTTAAAACTGGGTCACAATGTTCAGTTAGGATATTTTGCGCAAAATCAAGCCGATTACCTGGACGGTGAGAAAACCGTATTGGATATTATGATTGATTCTGCCAATGAAAAGAATAGAAGTAAGGTTCGTGATATGTTGGGTTCATTTCTCTTTAGAGGAGATGAAGTATCGAAGAAGGTGAAAGTGCTTTCAGGAGGGGAAAGAAACCGTTTGGCGCTTTGTAAGCTTATGCTACAGCCCTTCAACGTTCTTATAATGGATGAGCCTACCAACCACCTTGATATTAAATCCAAGAACGTATTAAAGGAAGCGTTGAACAGGTTTGAGGGAACTTTAATAATTGTTTCTCACGACAGGGATTTTCTTCAAGGACTTTCTAATAAAGTTTATGAGTTTAAGCATACCAAAATAAAGGAATATCTGGGTGATATTAATTACTTTTTAGAGCAGCGTAAACTGGAAGATATGCGTAGTGTTGAAAAAAGAGATAAGGCGGCGAAAGTTCAAAAAGATGCCGGTTCTAACAACAAAAAAGCCTACAAAGATCAGAAAAAAGTAAAATCTTTAAAAAACAGGTTGAGCAATACCGAATCTAAAATCACTAAGTTAGAAAAAGAACTCGAAACGCGTGATATGGAATTAGCTACAAATTACGATGAAGTTGCAGCGAAGCCAGGATATTTGGAGAAGTATAAAACAAAGAAAAAAGAGCTAAACTCTCTTATGAAAGAATGGGAAGAAATTCAGGAAAGCCTGGATAGTTTAGCATAAACAATTCTTATAATTTCAAGTTTAAATTAAACCAATTGGGCAAATAGGTGTCTTACACACATGGATAAACGCAAAATTATACTTTCTATACTTGGAGTATTACTTATTGTTTTAGCAGTTTTTGGTGCAAAAGCAATTATTGATAGTAATGTGAAAGAAGTTCCCGAGACTACCAAAGTGGTAAAAAATGTATTTGTAGAAACTGTTGAAAACCGAAGGGTTCCCATAATAGTTCCCGCCAATGGTAATGTTACCGCGCTTAAAAAAATGGAGCTTTTTTCTGAAGTAGAAGGAATTTTCCAGTACAGCAGTAAAGATTTTAGACCCGGGCAACGTTATAATAAAGGCCAGGTGCTATTAAGTATTAATTCAGAAGAATATGCTGCAAGTGTGCGTTCGGCTAAAAGTGAATTATTCAATAATATCACTTCCATTATGCCCGATCTTAGAATGGATTATCCAGATTCTTTTCAGAAATGGCAGGATTACCTGAATAATTTTGATGTAAACAGTACAACCAAACCTTTGCCTGAGGCAGATTCAGATAAAGAAAAATATTTTATTACCGGCCGCGGAATCCAATCGGCTTATTACGAGATAAAGAACCTGGAAGAACGCCTTAGAAAATTCAATATAGTTGCCCCATTTAATGGAGTTTTAACTGAAGCTTCCGTAAACCCGGGAACTTTGGTAAGACCCGGCCAGAAACTTGGCGAATTTATAGATCCTTCGGTTTACGAACTTGAAGTTGCTGTTGGGAAAAAGTTTTCAGATTTATTAAAAATCGGAGAAAATGTAGCGCTCCAGGATCTTGACGGGAATCAGACATACACAGGTACCGTAAGCAGGATAAATGCCAGGGTAGACCGAGCTTCACAAACCATCCAGGTTTTTATAAGAATTGAAGATCCCGATATTCGGGAAGGAATGTACCTGGAAGCAAAATTAGATGCTCGTGATGAGGATAATGCCATTGAGATTGCCAGGGAATTGTTGGTAGACCGGTCAAAAGTTTACGTGGTAAAAGATAGCGTGATGGTTTTAGAAGAAATTAATCCTGTTTATTTTTCCAGCAATAAAGTGGTGATAAAAGGCCTTGAAGATGGCGATAAGCTTGTTTCGGCCCCTGTTCCCGGCGCCCATCCTGGAATGAAAGTGCAAATACAGGAAGAGAAAGACACTGCTAAAGCCGAGGAATTTTGAGAAAATTAATTAGTTATTTTATAAAATATGAGGTAGCCGTTAATGTGGTAATCCTCGCTTTTGTAATTTTTGGCCTCGTAGGTGTATTCAGCTTAAATTCTTCCTTTTTTCCTTTAGAAGAATCACGCATCATCAATATTAGTGTAAATTATCCGGGTTCAGCTCCAGAGGAGATTGAAGAAGGGATTATTCTCAAAATTGAAGATAACCTTAAAGGCCTGGTGGGTATAGAACGAGTGACTTCTACAGCACGGGAGAGTGGCGGTTCAATTACAGTAGAAATAGAGCAGGACGAAGATATAGATGTTATGCTCACCGAAGTAAAAAACGCGGTAGACCGCGTTCCTACTTTTCCTGGCGGAATGGAGCCTTTAGTGGTTTCTAAAGAAGAAAGAGTGCGCCCATCTATTAGTTTTGCTATTAGCGGCGATGGCGTGCCGCTGGTAACGCTGAAACGTATTAGCGAGCAAGTAGAGAACGATCTAAGGCAGCTTGACGGAATTTCGCAAATAGAAATTTCTGGATTTCCTGAAGAAGAAATTGAAATTGCAGTGAGCCAGGACGATCTTTTAGCTTATAACCTAACTTTTGAAGAAGTTGCCAGAACCGTTGGCGCAGCAAATATCTTAAGTACCGGCGGAACTATTAAAACCGAAGCAGAAGATTATTTAATAAGAGCAAACAGCCGTAGTTATTATGCCGATGCTTTAAACGATTTGGTTATAAGATCTTCAGCTACCGGTCAAACTACCCGCTTAAGCGATGTGGCCGAAGTTAGGGATCAATTTGGTGAAACTTCTAACTCTTCATATTTCAACGGCAATATTGCTGTAAATGTAGCGATAAGCAATACCAATAATGAAGACCTTTTATCGGCTGCAAAAAAGGTAAAAGAATACGTAAAAGATTATAATACGAAAAGCAGTAATATTCGCCTGGATGTAGTATCAGATTCTTCTATTACATTAGGGCAAAGAACCCAGCTCCTGCTAGAAAATGGGGCAATGGGAATATTTCTCGTGTTATTGTTCTTGTCGATTTTTCTAAATACAAGGCTGGCATTTTGGGTGGCTTTTGGGCTTCCCATTGCGTTTTTGGGGATGTTTATATTTGCTGGTCAGTTTGGAGTAACTATAAACGTCCTTTCTTTATTCGGGATGATTATCGTAATTGGGATCCTGGTAGATGATGGGATTGTAATTGGTGAAAACATTTATCAGCATTATGAAATGGGGAAAACTCCCGTTCAGGCTGCTTTAGATGGTACAATGGAAGTTATTCCTCCCATAATTTCAGCTATTTTAACTACGGTTTTAGCTTTTTCAACATTCTTATTTTTAGACAGTAGAATTGGTGAATTTTTTGGCGAAGTTTCCACAGTGGTCATTCTTACTTTAGTGGTTTCATTGGTAGAAGCACTTATTATCTTACCGGCCCACATTGCTCATTCAAAAGCATTACAAGCCAGAAATGTTGAAGAAGATAACAAGAAAACCGGCCTGGCTAAGTTCTTTGTTAAGATGCGGGTAGTAAACCGCACCGGGGATAAGGTTATGAGCTATTTAAGAGATAAATCTTATAGCCCCGTATTAAAATTTGTACTTAAACAACAAATGCTTTCTTTAGGAATTTTGGTTGCTGTTTTAATTCTAACCATTGGCGCAATTGGTGGCAACTGGATTAGGATAACCCTATTCCCAAGTATTGCCAGTGACAGGGTGAGTATAGATCTTTTAATGGCTGAAGGAGTGAATCCCGAAAAAACAGACTCTATTATTTCTATGGTTGAAGCAGCTGCCTGGCGCGTAAATGAAGATTTTAGCAGTCGCCAAAGCGGAAATAAACAAGTTGTAGAAAATACTATAAAAAGAGTTGGCCCCGGAAATAATAAAGCTTCTCTGCAGGTAAATTTACTGCCCGGAGAAGAAAGAGATATTGGATCGCCAGAAATTACAAATGCTATAAGGGATGAAGTAGGACCTGTTTTTGGTGTAGAGAATCTTACTTTTGGCTCTGGTGGTAATTTTGGAGGAGATCCGGTTTCGGTGTCTTTACTGGGGAATAACCTCCAGGAACTGGAGGCTGCAAAAGAAGAACTAAAGGATAATTTTGAAAATAATGCGCTTTTAAAAGATGTTAAGGATAACGATCCGCAAGGTATCAAAGAGATTAATATTAAACTGAAAGAAAGCGCCTATGCTCTTGGCCTGGATCTTAGTGAAGTGATGCGCCAGGTGAGAAACGGTTTTTTTGGAACTCCGGTACAGCGTTTTCAGCGGGGCCAGGATGAGATTAGGGTTTGGGTTCGTTACGATCTTGAGAATCGGTCTTCTATTAACGATCTAGACGATATGCGATTAACAACACCAGATGGCGCGCGTGTACCGTTTAATGAAATTGCAAATTATGATATTGTGCGCGGTACCGAATCTATAAGCCATTTGGACGGACTTCGGGAAATTAGGGTGAGTGCAGATATGGAAGATCCCAACGGAAGTTCTACCGAAATTCTAGCAGACATCAGAAGTAACGTAATGCCCGATTTGCTTGCAAAATATCCCAGTTTATCGGTTTCTTATGAAGGGCAAAACAGGGAAGCCAACAAGCTAACCGATTCCGCTAAGGGAGTATTACCGGTGGTGTTATTCCTTATTTATGCGGTAATCGCTTTTACTTTTAGAAGTTACAGCCAGCCATTATTATTAATGATAATGATTCCTTTTAGTATTATTGGGGTTGCCTGGGGACACTGGATTCACGATTTCCCGGTAAATGTACTTTCCGCTTTAGGAATTATTGCTTTAGTAGGAATTATGGTGAATGATGGGCTGGTGCTTATAAGTAAATTTAACGGAAACCTGCGAGACGGGATGAAGTTTAACGATGCACTTTACGAAGCCGGCCGGGCAAGATTTAGGGCTATTTTTCTAACCTCGCTTACCACTATTGCGGGAATGGCGCCATTACTCCTTGAAAAAAGCAGGCAGGCGCAATTCTTAAAACCAATGGCAATTTCTATTTCTTATGGAATCGCTATCGCTACGGTACTAACCTTACTGCTTTTACCATTACTTCTATCTATCAGTAATAATATTAAAGTGAGTGGAAAATGGCTCGCCAGCGGAAACAGAGTGACGCATGAAGAAGTAGAAAGAGCTATTAAAGAACAAAAAGAAGAAAAAGCACATGGGGAGATTGGTTAATTTAATACTTGTGGTCGCTATTTTTTGTATGGGTAGTATGGTTGCCCAGGAAGAAAATGTCTTAACCAAGGAAGAAGCTATAGCACTCGCGTTGGAGCGTAATTACGGTATTAAAATGGCTAATAACGATGTGGAAATCTCCGAAAACAATCAGGGAATCCTTAATTCTGGCTATTTACCATCGGTAACTGGGCGAGCAGGTGCCGGTTACGATCTTAACAACAGGCTTACTGAACCCGAAGAAGGTGAACCCCTAGATCAACAAGGCATAGAAAGCAATTCTTATAATGCATCTATAAATTTAGATTACACTTTGTTTGATGGTTTGGGTAGGTTTTACAACTACAAAAGTTTAAAAGAACAATACGATTTATCTAAACTTCAGGCCCGGGAAACCATAGAAAATACTATGCTTCAGTTATTAACCGTTTACTATGAAATTGCACGCCTAAGCGAGAATGTTGAAGTATTAAAAGATGTTCTGGAAACTTCAAAAGAGCGTGTAACCAGGGCACAATACCAGTTCGATTACGGGCAGAGTAATAACCTGGCGGTGCTTAATGCCAGGGTAGATGTAAATAACGATAGTGTGAACCTGCTGCAAACCCGTCAACAACTGGATAATACCAAACGAGATTTAAATGTTTTGGTAGATAGACAAATAATGAACAAGGATTTTGAGGTAGATACCACGGTTACTTTTATTCCAAAATTACAATTGGAAGCCTATATTGATGAAGCCGAAGCTAATAACGTTTCCTTGCTTCAGCTGGATAGAAATTTGGCTATTACAGAATACGATATTAAAATTAGCAAATCGGGTTATTTGCCTACTATAGATCTTAACGGCTCTTATGGGTGGAATTTTAATAGAAGTGCAGCAACAGCGTTCTTTCCCGGGAGCCGCCAAACTACCGATGGTATTTCGGGAGGTGTAAGTTTAACCTGGAATCTTTTTGATGGTGGTACTACTTCTGTGCAAATTCAGAATGCTAAAATAACCCACGAGAACCAGGAGTTGCAAAAGAAACAGGTAGCCCTGGGAATTAGAAGGGATATTGCTAATGCTCTGGGAAATTATGAAAACCGGTTATATATTTTAAGGGTTCAGGAAGAAAACGTGGCTACAAACCAGGATAATTTTGAGCGTTCCCAGGAACAATTTAATCTTGGAAGAATTACTTCTATTGAATTTAGACAGGCCCAGGTGAATTTACTGGATGCAAGAACGAGTCTTAATCTCGCAAAATATGATGCAAAGATTGCTGAATTGGAGTTGCTACAGCTCACCGGCCAATTGTTGAATATTGAATTGTAATTTATGTTTGAACACTTTTTTCAATGTCCCTATTGCTGGGAAGAAATCTCTGTACTTCTAGATCCATCGGTTAGAAGTCAAACCTATATTGAAGACTGCGAGAATTGCTGTAACCCTATAGAAATACGTGTCTCTTTTGAGAATGGAGAATTAACATCTTATGAGGCCGTGAATATTGAACAGTAAGCTTCTAAATTACTTTCTATCTACTTCCAAATTCATTTTCTTTTTTTAACTTACGGAATATACTAACCATTCTATAACCCAATGGAAAAAACTTTTGAGTTTGCCGATCATGTTGTCGGTTTTATGATTAAGGAAGAAATTGATCACAAAAAAATGAAAGAGATCCTTTCAAAAATAGAAAATCGTTTAGAAAAAATAAGGCCAATATGTCTTTATTTAGAGGACGAATCTGATGAAGGAATCTCACTGGGAGGTTTTTTTAAGGCAGTAAAATTTCATTTTTCACATCCTGAAGATCTAAAAAAAATAGCTATTGTTACTGATGATAAGATGTTTAAGAAATCTATGAAAATAAAAGATTTTATTGTTCCGGCAGATGTAGAAGCCTTTAAAAAAAAGGAGCGAATGAAAGCTATGAATTGGGTAATGATTTAATTGAAAAAAAGCTTTGGAGAAACAAAAAATGACTGTATATTTGCAGTCGATATCGCGGGATAGAGCAGTAGGTAGCTCGTCGGGCTCATAACCCGAAGGTCACTGGTTCGAGTCCAGTTCCCGCTACTAGCAATGACAAGGCTTTCGAGAAATCGAAAGCCTTTTTTTATTTCTTATAGTACAGAATAAGTACAGAATGGGTACAGAATAACTCCTTATTCAAAAGCAAATTTTTAATTGATATTAATTGCTATCATTTAATATTGATTCTTATGCATTTAGATTTAGGATTGATCCAACCTAAGGATTTTGTGCACCAATATTTAGGATGGGTGGAAAACCATTATCGGATCAAACCTAATTGTTGTGTTTAAGAAAAAATTGTAGTTAATCTTTATAATAAGAATTCTACATTTTTTACAACAAAAATAATTTTTTAATAAACCACAGGCAGTTCGTTCAACTCTCTTTTATAGGTTCTCCAATTTGGCATAAACTTATCTAACAAAGCTCTAAATTTGTCATTATGGTTACGTTCCAAAAAGTGCATTAGCTCGTGAACAATAACATACTCCAAACAATGTCTTGGTTTTTTTGCCAATTCTAGGTTTAATAATATTTTTCTTTTTTCAATATTACAGGAACCCCACTTGGTTTTCATTTTTTTGACATCCCAATGTTCACAGATCAAACCAGTTTTTTCTTCCCAATTCTTAATAATACCAGGTACAATTTCTTTTAAATGAGCTCTATATTTTTCTTGAAATACTTTTTCTTTAGCATTTTCGGATGCTTTAGGATTTATATATAATTCTAAATAGGTTTTATTCTTAATTATCAACTCATGCTTGCCGTGACGCTCTACTACTTTCAACAAAAAACGCTTCCCATCAAAATAATGGCTTTCGCCTGTAATATATTCTCTCGGTGTCTCTCTTAATTGTTCGTAGAAGTTCTTTTGATGCTTTTTAATCCATTGTATTTTACTAATTGCAAAAAGTCTTATAGCCTCATCTTTGACCTCCTTAGGTGAAGCTATACGGATTCTTCCTGTAGGGGGATAAACTGCTAAATGCATATTTTTAATATCCTTTTTAACCACATCAATCCTTAAATCCAGTACCTGTATCTGTTCTTCCTTAATACTCATTTTGATTTTTTATAATTTCAAAAATCTCATCCACACTATAACCATCGGGAAGTATATGTTTGATTGCAATTTTTATTTTTTTCTCTTTTAATTTATTACCTCTAAAATCGGCTTGCTTATTATATTTGACTGTTTCATCCATTAACATTGCCAATGCTTCATCTTTTCCCAAATTATCATATAATGCTCGCTTTGCGTTAGTGTCTAATTCAGAAGGGTAAGAAGATGTTTTACTGGGTCTTGTTACTTTTTTGGTAAGCTCTATTATCTTTTGAAGATACTTTTTATAATCAAATGCTTCACGCCTTCGTTCCAATATCAATTCATCTAAAATAACTGACATTTTTTCGAAATATCGTGGATTGGTCGGGGTTTCCTCAATAATAACTTTACGTAGGTTATTTTCAATGGTTTCTGCTACGGCCTCTTTATCTTTTTTAATCCCTTCTGGTAAAGAATCAACAGCGTCTTCCCCACGCTCTACAATTAATTGAATTAAGGATAAATCATCAAAGGCAGAAATTGTTTCGCTTTCTTCTGCTCTAATGTAGCTATCAATTAAATGTCGCATTGCTGGCTCAAAACGTTTTAAGTCGATATAATCGCCACTTGCTTTTTCTATTTCATCTCTTAAATTTGTGTAAAACCTTACTTCCTGCTTTACTGTTTCGATTTCATCTGTAGTATAACCGGCTTCTCTCATTTCGTTGGCAATATTGGCATAAGAACGAATTAAGCTAACAGTATACTTATATAGGTTTAACCTTAGAGGTTCAGTATTTTTTAAATCTGCTTTATTTTCTGAATTACCACAAAAGAAACGTTGAAAATTAATCGCACTTTGTGGAAACACCGGTTCACATAAAGCTTTAATCGTTTCCCTTGCGTTTTCTAATCGCTCTTTTGCCTTTTCTAATCTATTTTCCAAAAGCCCTTGTACATCGTCCTCATCAAATTCTCCAAAAGCTTCTTTAGTGTAGTCGTCAATTGAACCTTCTAAACTTTCAAACAAGTCCTTGTAATCTATAATATAACCATATTCTTTACTCTCTCCATCTAATCTATTTACTCTACAAATTGCTTGAAACAAACCGTGATCTCGCATTTGCTTATCAATATACAAATAGGTTGCTGATGGCGCATCAAAACCAGTTAGCAGTTTATCAACCACAATGAGTAGTTTCATTTGGGCAGGCTCCTCTATAAATTTTGTTTTCGCCTCCAGTTCAAAATTTTCTGTGGTCTTACCATCGAGCATTTTTATATAGGTTTCATACTGCATCAATTTTTCAGTATAGCCTTCTTCTCCAGTTGTTTCGTCTTTAATACTCTGAATCGTAGGGTTGTAAGATGTTATAATAGCACAGCGTTTAAAGCCTTTCTGTTGAAAGATTTCGTAATAACGACAGGCTTGATAAATACTTCCTGAAACCAACATTGCATTTCCTGTTCCGTTCTGTAACCTATCTTTAAGCTCAAAATCCAATAAAACATCATCAACAATTCTATTCAATCTGTCTTGAGAACTCAAAACTTTTTGCATTGTTCCCCAGCGTTTTTTCAATTTTTGTTTTGCAATATCTGTTAAGCCTTTGGTTTTGGCATCAAACCATTGGTCTATTTTCCTTTGTGAAGTGATATTTTGTTCTACATCTCTCGCTTCATACCTGAGATCTAAAACCACTTTATCCTTAACAGCTTCATCAAATTTATAGGTGTGAATATAAGTGCCAAAAACTTCAATACTTTTCTGTTTGTCTTTTTTCAGCAAAGGCGTCCCTGTAAATCCAACAAAGACAGCATTTGGCAGTATTTGTTTCATTGCTTTATTCAAGCTTCCAGATTGTGTTCTATGACATTCATCTACAAACACAAAAAGATTTCCTTTTGCTTTAAAATCTTTAGACAAACTCAGTGTCAATTCTTCTGCAAAGGCATCAAAATTGGCTTCATCTTTACCACCGAATTTGTGAACCAATGAGCCAATGAGCCATTCATTTTTCTGATTGAGTGTATCAATTAAATCCCGACCACTTCTCGTTCTGTAAATTTCCTCTTGAACGCCTTTAAAGACCTTTTCAATTTGACTGTCAAGTTCTTCTCTATCGGTAATTATCAATACCCTGGCATCATCCACATTTTCTCGCAACCATTTGGTGAGCCACACCATCGTTAAGCTTTTACCGCTACCTTGGGTATGCCAAATAATGCCGCCTTCTCTCATTAGAAGTCTTTCTTGTGCTGCTTTGACCCCAAAATATTGATTGTGTCGACATAATTTTTTTACGCCTTTATCAAATACAATAAAATCGTGAATGATTTCCAAAAAGCGTTCCTTGTTACATATTTGAAATAGGTGCTTTAATAACTTGTTTTGTTCTTCGCTGTTTTCTTTCCATTGGAGATAATATTTTTCTGAAGTTTCAATCGTTCCGTAACGCAAACCTTCAGTATCATTCCCTGCCATTAGTAATTGCATTGTGGCATAAAATGAACCAATGACGTCTTTCTCTTGGTTCAATAAATTTTGTCTGATGCCCTCTGTAACGCCTACCGTACTTCTTTTCAGTTCGATTACTCCAAGGGCCATACCATTTATATAAATTACAATATCTGGTCTTTTGGTGTGGTTTCCGGAAATAGTAACTTCCTCGGCAATGGCAAAATGGTTGTTACTTGGATTTTTCCAGTCAATTAGCCAAACGGTTTCTTTATTTTCCCCGACATCTGGTCGTACTTTAACGCCATAACGAAGCAAACTATACGCATCTTTATTGGCATCGTATAGGCTTTTACCCAAATCACTCGTTTCCTTAGATAACTTATCGATAGCCTTGGTAATGAGTGTGTTTGAATAGCCTTTCCTTTTTAAAAAAGGAACTAAATATTTAGGTTCTATATTACTATTGCCAGCTCGGTCTTTCCAATCGCCGAGATAGTCATAATTTAAACCCAATTCAAAAAACTGAACTACTTTGTTTTGGGTGATACGTTCTATTTGGCCTATGTTGCTCATATTTAATTTATTTGTAAGTCGGCTATTCTATTTAAGAAGTTTGCTTCCTCTTCTTTTATTTTTTCCTCATTCAAATTTGTATAATCAATTCCGTCAACAAGGTATTTAGTATTTGTGGCTTCTTGATTAAAGAGGGTTTCTGATCTATTCTTGAATTGTCTTTCTCGGCTAAATTCTTTTGACAAAGGGTATAAAAGCCCTCCAGCTATAACTTTTTGATTTTGATGATAATAACTAATATAGGTATGGATTTGAAAGAAATCAGCTCTGTCATAATCAAAATAATCGAACTCCATTCGTTTATATTTAGCATCCCAAACCATTACTTCATTACCTTTTTCTAAAATAATATCTGGAATTATTAGGCGCTTGAAGTCTTTACCCGTATAGGTTTGGATTTTGTCTTTCTTTAAATGCCACCCAAATTTTGCAAAGTGCCGCTTTAAGATTGATTGTAAATAGATTTCCCATACTTCCGCCATATCTAAAAAGAAACTAAAACTATCTGAAGTACTGTCATTATTGCTATTGAAATTTTTCTTTTTAATTATATCCCAAGAGAGATCAACAACCGGTTTAAAGGATAAATAGATGTTATTATACCTTAAGTTCTTATAATCTAATTCGGTTAAATAAGTATCTCTAGTATTAGATGCTTGTAATTGTTCGATGGCATTTTTAGCTCCTAAGGACACCCTAATTGAAGATAGCTTATAATCCGCTTTCAGAATTTTATAAGCTTTAATGAGAATTTTAGCTACAGTTGAATCAACTACTTTTTCGTTATATCTACTAACAATTTTTTCTTCAACCTGCAGAGGTATAATACTTTTTCTTACATCTAAACGACCTCTAACGATTGCCCCTTTATAATTTTTAAACTCATTCTGCTTTGGAATTCCGTGCTTATTCGCTTTTGATAATAGATTTAACCACAAAAAAGCTATTAATTGTTTAATTAGGTATTGATAATCATTTTGCTTGGTGATGGTGCCTTTGGAATTGGCCAATTTTATATTGTAAATTTCCTCTAGCATCCTAAAGAGTTGTAAGTTCCCAAACCTGGGTGTAATTACAATTTTATAATTAACATCTTTATATTCAAATTGAGCTTCGCCTATCAACCTACCTGCATACCATTTTCCATCTCTTGTATTAAAATATGCTATTTCTAAATCATCCCTATTGGTATAATTACTAAAATGGAAAATATTTAGCTGTTTTTGGTTAGAAATGAAATACTTCAATACGTCTCCATATCCCTCTTGATTTTCAAAAGGAAAGCAATCTTTTGCATTAATTAGAACTGGCGAGTTTAACATTATTTATTAAAGAAAATGTTTTTAAGTTCTTCTAAAATTTCATCCCTTAACTCTAATTCCATATTCCCTAAAAAGGAAACAAGCATAGGTTCAATGGAGATGTTCCATAAAATACCAGTTGCTCCACCATCATTTCTGTATAGTTGATTTTGTAAATTTTTGTAACCACCAATCTCTTTGTAACTTTTATAAATTTCAACAATTTCTCCAAAGAAGGTATGACCTATTTGATATTGTTTGCCTAGTTCTGGAGTGATTGATATTTTACCATTAAGAGCTGTTACATTCTTCACGTACCTTTCAATTTCATCACCCATCTTTAATCGTGTTTCCAGGGCATCATTTTTTTTAGTTATTATTTCCCAAAGTATATCTTTACTATAGCCATAAAAGAACCATAAAAAACGCCTTCTTAATGCAAAATCAATACGTTCAAGTGAAAAGTCTATTTCATTCATTGTACCAATTACATACAAATTACTTGGTATAGTAAGCTCTAACTCACCAACACCGACTTCGATAGGTTCATCTCTATTTTCTAATGCAGAAAACACTTCTCCGAATAGTCTTGATAGGTCAATTCTGTTAATTTCGTCCAATATTAAAACGTGAGGTAATTTCTCTTTGTCTTGCGCTGCTGCTTTGCATATATTGAACAACGTTCCTTTAGTTTTTTCTGTATTACCATCTTTTAATTGATAGCCTGCAATAAAATCTTCATAAGTGTAATTTGGATGAAGCTGTAAATGATGTATTCGGTCAGTTATAAAATCTGTTTTTTCTCTAAAGTATTTTACAACATTCTCTTTGTTGCTTAAATAACTATGGGAAATCAGGGCCTCTGCAAGGTGTTTCGCTGTATGGGTTTTACTTGTTCCTGGTGGGCCATATAAAATAATGGCTTTTTTATATTGTAATCCTTGTATCTCTGAAAAGCCCTCTTCTGTTAAAGAGTAGTTCCAGATTTTAGCATATTCTCGTTCATAAAAATCAAAGTCAGGTCTTGTATATTCTCCTAATTTTTGTCTGATAGCATATATTTTTTCATCAGCACTTAAATTTTCCTTTTCCTGCTCATTTAATAAACCATTAAATGAAACTATGATTTGATTTTTATGGTTATCAGAAGCTATACGCTCATAATATTCAGGATTACTGGCGTAGGTCAAGATATTCGTTAGAGCTAATTTGTTTTTTGGTAACTTATCTTTTAAGTCATCTGGTAATTCGTAACCATCAACCTCATTTTTTTGTTTGAGATATATACAGATGTTCTCAATCCAATTCTTAACTTCCTCTAATTCACTAATTTCATTTGCTTCAATTTTTCTTTTAATGAATTGAATTATTAGTAAACTAAAAGTGATTTCGTAATACTTATTATTTGTGTGCCATTGTCCTGCACTCCCAAATCCTTCTGGATAAATATCTTTAACCAACTTATCATCACTTAATTCTGTGGTTCTTTTTGTATAGTGTAACTTTTTTTTATAGCTAATATCATCTACTGCAAAAGCCCACAGCCATTCTGCGTGAGCAAACACTAATCTAGTATCTAAATCTGCATCTTTAAATTGTTGAGCTATTTTTGCGTCAAAATTACTATTTTGGTCGCCGTTAAAATTTTTTACAAAGTATTCGAAACAATTGTTTATAGTGGTGTCATTCAGGATATTTTGATGGCCAACTGTTAAGATACTATTCCTGCTTAAAAGGAATTCATTTACAAATCGATCAAAGCTTTTATATACATCTTCTGCGTGTCCTTGTCTCATATTCTAATTTTTACCAAATAACTGGTTTACTTTTTTAATAGCCATTTTTATATTTTCATCAGAAAAAACGGGACGCTTTAATTTTGGCCGCCACTCTCTATCTTCGTTGATTAATTTCTTTACCGTTTGAAAGTTTGTCAGCTTATTGGCTTTTGATAAGTCCTGAATTGCCATATCAACAGTTGTCCATAATTCTAAATGGTCCCGTTTTGTGTATTTGAATTGTTGAATCCATTTCAAAGCGTTCTCTCCATACCATTTTTTAAAATAGCTGATAGCTTCTTTGCAATTATCTCCTGCAATAAAGTTTTCGTATTTTTTTCCATTGTAGTAAGAAATATATAACTGCACATAATTGTTGTCTAAAGCAATTTTTTCAGCTCCGCCATATCTTGTTTTTGGTTTGTAAGGGCCAGCAGCTTTTTTCAAGTAGCCATTATCCCTAACTTGCTTAAATCGTTTGAACAAATAGGAAACCTTTGTGTACATAAAGCGAGTTAGGGGAAATTCCTTGCTTCCGAATGAGTCTGCCATCGTGCCAATTAGAACTGCATCAGTTATATGTTCATTACGTGTCTTTTCAGATTTATATTCTTTCTTTGGTTCTGCTGCAATAGGGATTGTGGTACTTTCAATTTTGGGTTTTAATTTTATAAGTCGTTCTTTCTTTTTAGATGGACTAACTGGCTTAACCAATCTAATTCTACCAGTTAACAACTCCTGCATCATTCCTTGTTTTAAGTGTTGTGTCTTTCCTAACTGAATCTCTAAAGCTTCAATTTCAGAATCCATATCGCTCAAAATTTGGGCGATGGCTTTTTGTTCTTTAATATCATTAGGTAATTTGAATTCAAATTTTGCCATATCTGAACCATATAAATGATAGACAGTAGAACCAGTAACTAATTGCAATACTTTATCTTTATTTATTGAAATTAAATAGGAAAAGAAGATTCCATTTAATAACGAATTAGGCACTCTAATAACTAAAATATCTCCTCCTAATATTACTCCATCTTCATTAATACAACTAGCCGTCGCCAAACCTCTTGGGGTAACATCAGAAGTAGGCATTAGAATATCATTAGCCCTAGAAAGAAAAATTTTTTCAGTTAAATCAGTTCTATTATTGATTTCAGTAATTACTTCTGAATATTTTGTAAATAATTCTCCATAATGAATACATTTTGTTTTTCCGCTTTCCTTTATTTGTGATTTAGAAAGCGCTTTACCTTTGTGAAAATTCGCAATATCCCCCAACTTCGACATTTCCCATTCTCCATCAAATCCCTTTAACCGCTTTTTGCCAGTTAACAATTCTTGCATTGCTCCTTGCTTAATAGCATGCTTTTTAGCAAGGAGTGTTTTTAGATTTTGAATAAGTTGGTCGGTGTCGCTCAGGACTTGGGCGATGGCTTTTTGTTCTTCAATAGGTGGTAGTGGGATTTTGATTTTTGATAATCCACTGGAATAAATATGGACAACTGCATCTCCTTGCCCCATTTGACTTTTTTGTTTTTGAATGCTTTTCTCATTCAACAAATAACCTAAATATACAGAATTGGCATTGCTTGGCGTTAAAATAATGA
Source organism: Salegentibacter sp. UBA1130 (assembly GCF_002311535.1). Taxonomy (NCBI): domain Bacteria; kingdom Pseudomonadati; phylum Bacteroidota; class Flavobacteriia; order Flavobacteriales; family Flavobacteriaceae; genus Salegentibacter; species Salegentibacter sp. UBA1130. Next base: position 278,847 of record NZ_DCAP01000027.1, read on the forward strand.
TATCTCCTCCTGCATAAGTAATCTTGTCTGAAGTTAGGGTGGCACATTTACCAATTTCATCTTTTGTTTCGCCAGAACCAGCGAACAAAATATCTCCTTTTTTTATTTTTGTGCTATTTTCAGCAGAGTAAGATGAAATAAATGATTTGGTTTCGTAAATTAGAAAATCGTAAGTTGTATATAATTGTCCATATCTGACACATTGTAATCCATCAGATATAACTTCATCTTTCCTTATTCCCTTTCCTTTTTTAAAAACTCCTAAATTTCCTAAATAAGAATACTCCCAATCCTCTGGAATAACACCAACTTCAGTTTGCTTATAACCTTTTTTTAATTCCATACCATTCCCATTTTCTGTAAATGTTCAGCAACTTTGGTTTGCAATTCTTGCACTTGTTGCTCTACTTGTGGTAATGGATTTTCGTAGCGGTTTGCCAACTCAGTAATACGTATAGTTAAACGTTGGCTTATTCGGTCAATTTCACTATCGATACTATTTTTTAAAACAGCTAACCATTTATCTTCTACAATTAGGGTTTTAATTTCCTGTTCAGTGAGTTGTGGGTATTTAGCATACACTTGCTGTTTTAGCTTCACATCTGCTTCCTTTAAAGTCTTTTTATTGGCAGTCTCTAAGATCATCAACTTTTCATAGCTATGAATAATATCATATTCTTCTGCATATTCATCATCGCCTTTAATTTCCTTCAATCGTTTGGCGATGTCGCTTTTGGTAATATTTCCTTTATCGTTGATTATTTCATTCAATAAGCCTTCATCACCTGAGTGTTCCTCTTTGAGTTCAGTCATTTCCGCAGACAATGTATCTAAATAAGCTTCAATAGTTTTGACTTCGGCTTGCTCGTTTTCAAAAAAGCGATTGATAACTAATTCGAAAGGAATTAATTCGCTTTCATATTCGCCTTTTTTAATTTTTCCATTTTTGTCTTTTAATGGTGTTAAGGTAGCAACCCAACCATCTTCTTTGATTAGAAAACTATCATCTTTAAGAATATTATTCCAGTAATCCATCAAATGTTGGTAGATATCATAAGGATTGATTAAAGCTTTATTTTTATAGTGCTGTAACAGACTCTCAGAAATTTCAGCAATTAATTCCTTTGGGTTTGTATTAGCATTTATATTCCACAGTTTCGATTTAGATTCATTTTCCCAATAGGCATATACACTATCCAACGTTTTTCGGTATTCAATAAATTCGCCGTGGTTGAAAATACTTTCCTTTATGGTTTCTTTAGGTACAACTAACTTAGAGTATTTTTTGCGTCTTGCGGGGTGAAACAAATGCTCCTTTAGACTTGGATATACTTCCCAATATGTTTGTAAAGCTTCTATATCACGATTGGGGATATCACCCAATAAATGTGCTTGAATATCCTGAATATCTTCTTCTTCTTGACTGTCAATATATCGAGGAATATTTAAATTGTAATCGTTGGTTTCAATTTCTTCATAGGGTACCATTCTGGCAAATTTATTAACCTCAGTTTGTTGATTAAAAACATCTACTATTTTATGTAGATCTTGTGCCCTTAACCGGTTTTTATTTCCATCTTTGATATAGCCTTTGCTAGCGTCTATCATAAAAATACCTTTACTTGTTGCTGCCCGCTCCTTATCTATGACTATAATACAAGCCGGAATACCCGTGCCAAAAAACAGGTTTGCTGGTAACCCAATAATACCTTTTATGAAGCCCTGTTTTATAATGTTAGTTCTAATAGTCGCTTCTGCATTCCCTCTGAACAAAACACCGTGAGGTAAAATAACCGCACCTTTTCCTTTAGATTTTAGTGAACGGATGATGTGCAATAAAAAAGCATAATCGCCATTTTTATTTGGTGGAATACCAAAACCATCAAAACGTTTGTAAATATCACTCTCAGGGTGAAACCCATTACTCCAAGATTTTACTGAAAATGGCGGATTTGCCACGCAGAAATCAAAGCGTTTTAATTGCTCTCCATCTTTGTGGATTGGGTCTGCTAATGTGTTGCCCTGTACAATGTCTTGTACTGCTTCTGGATTATTATGCAATACCATATTCATTTTTGCCAAAGCTACTGTTGCATTGTCTTTTTCCTGGCCGTAAATTGTTAGACCATATGGGGCTTCATCGTTTACTTTTAGAAGTAAAGAAGCCGAACCGCAGGCAGGATCATATACAGTTTGCGATTGCGAAGTGGCGTTATTAACCCCAATAATTTTAGCCATAATTCGAGATACTTCTGCAGGTGTATAAAATTGTCCTTTACTTTTACCCGCTTCTTTGGCAAAGTGCTGCATTAAATATTCGTAAGCATCGCCCAGAAGGTCGTCATCTTCTGCTCTGTTATTGCTAAAATTAAGCGCAGGATTTTCGAAAATAGCAATAAGCTTACTTAATTTTTCAATAAGTTCCTTGCCTTTACCTAATTTATCTTCATCATTAAAATCTGCCATTTTAGATAGCATGTCAAAGCCATTTTCCTTATCAATAGGGGCTAGTACTTTTTTGTTAATGTAATCACCAATACCGTCTTTGCCTTTCATCTTAACCAAGTCAGAAAAACTTGCTCCTTCCGGGATAGTAATTAATGCATCCTCATCACCAGCATATTTATCTGAAACATATTTTATAAATAGTAATGGTAAAATGTAGTCTTTATATTGAGAGGCATCCATTCCGCCTCTCAATTCATCACAACTCTTCCAAAGAGAACTGTATAATTCTGATTTTTTTATTGCCATGTAGTGGTTTCTAAGCTTTAAATCTTTTCAATTATATTTTTCTTTAACCAGTCAAATGCTTTTTCCTGGTCATATTCAATTTCTGATCTTAACAAGGCTTCCATATCGCCTGTAAAGTCAGGATCATTTTCTTTCTCTTCTATATTTAATAAAAACTCCTTAGCACTAGGGGATCTGCCTACAGAAAAATCCATATAGGTCTTAAAAGACTTTAAAATCTGATCAAGGTCTAAATCAATATTTCGTCTAGAATAGTCCAGGTCGAAGAGATCTCTACCTTTACTACGTTGATATAAGGCTCTTAATTTTGTTCCCAATAATTCGTTGATACTATAAGTACGAATATTCGCTTTTCCTTCAAACCAGTTGCTTTTCACTTCAAAAGGATATTCAACCCAGGGCAATACATTAAAATGTTCTTTACAGTTTATTTCTAACTTTAGCCTTAGTCTGATATTCTCATATTCTGAATTGAATCGATATAGTGCTTTTGCTCCGTGTCCTTTAACTTGAGTACGTCTTTCTTCTTCAAAGAAAGTAACCACTTCACCTATCCGTTTCATAATTGGTTTAATTGGTCCCGGTTTTATTTGCACCAGGTCAATATCTTCTGAATAACGTGGAGCAGGATTCAAATACAACTTATGAAGTGCTGTACCACCTCTAAATGCTAAATTCTGATTTAAAAAATCATCAGAAAATAATTCTACTAAAGTTCTGCTGATTATTAAGTCTTGTTCGACTTGCATAAATTCTTTCCAGGGGGCATTTTCCTGCCATTTAGCTATATCTGGTCTCGGTATCATAGATCACTTTCCATTTTAATATTGACATCAACTTTCCAACGATTATTGACTGATCCTGGTTTTTGATTAGATTTTGGACTCAATAAAACAGGATAGAACTTTTGAAGACTCAAATAATTATAAATTAATTCAGCTGGTTCGGATTTGGAATCGTATTGATTTAGTAAAAAACCGAAACGTTGAAGGACACTTCTTTGGGGATACCAGGACAGCAGGTCTATTACATCTGAAACTTCCACTTCTTCAATCAACTCTTCCAATATGGAAAGAGTTCTGTTAAATCCTCCTATTTTAGTTTGATGGTAAAGTAAATCGACTGCTGTTAAAGAAGGACTGGATATTTTAAACATCCCTGCATCTCCTTTACGATTTAATATGTTTTTTTCTGGCCAGTTAGAAACGGTAAAAAAGTCAAGTTTAACAGCCCCTTTTGAAACGGAGAGTAACGGAGATTTATCGTGAAGTATATACTCTTTCTGTATTTGTTGGTGGCTAGCACCATAATACCTCGCGGCAGAATACAGCCCTAAGTAATAGTTTCTGTGTAAAAAATTAAATAGTTTATCTATGTATAGCTCAACGGGTAGTTTGGCAGAATGGGAATACCTGGGAGGAATGATTAAATAGAACTTATGCCGGAGGGAAACAACATTACCATTGCTCACAGCATAATAGAGATCGTTGCGGATTAATGATTCTGGTTTACCGGAGACACCTTCAATTAACTCATCCCAGGTAAAGGCGTACTCTTCAAATGACAATCGCTCTTTTATAAAATCGCTTAAACTCACCTTTAGTAAAATTTCGAGAAATATAGTGTTTTTTGCCTTATTTCTCGAAAAATTACTAGAAAATTCAGCTAAGTTTTTATAATTTTAATTTGTAGAAGAAAAATCATGAATTGTAAATTTTACTTTTTCGCCAATTCCTGTTACTTGCGATGAATATTTACAAATTAAATTGTTTTTCTACCTTATTCTTCATTCCATTAATACAGTCTACAGCTTGGTTTAGAAAGATTGTTATTTTTTTCACCCTATTAATTTAAATTTGTATATAGTCTGTAAAGCCAAAATATACCGATGAAAAATAATTAAAAATGACTTGGGATACATATAACACCAAAGGAATTAAAGAAAAATACGTTTATAGATATGTGACAATCGAAAAGTTGGTTGATTTTTTAGAATCAAGTAGTATCTTTCTAACCCGTCTAGATAAGTTTGAAGATAATCTGGAAAATATTGAACCTTACGACATTAATGAACTAAAAGTAAGGACCAACTCATTAAAAAAACCTGAGGATGCAAATCCTTATATTAGTGATGATCAATGGGGAGAAATTATTCAAGAAAATATTGCAGCTTTAAATGGTTTACAAAAAAGTCTCGAGTTAAAACAGAAACATCGATATGTAAGCTGTTGGATATTAAATGAAGTTGAATCCTTCGCAATGTGGGATATCTATGGTAAAGCTGGATTTACAATTAGATTTGAAAGAAAATATTTTCAAAAACTTATTAAAGAATCAATTAAAATACAAGAAAAACCCACCAGTAACTTAGATATTGTAGTTGCCGGTGCCGTAAAATATCAAAATTATGACGATATGCTTTTTAAGGAAAAAGAATCACTTTTAAAATTTTCTGCATTTAGAAAACACCTATCATTTAAACACGAAGCAGAGTATAGAATCGTGGGATTTATGAAAGAAATTTTAAACATACCTGGACTAAAATTTAAACTTCCAGAAATTGAAAATTTGAAATTCGATATTATATCGAATCCTAGATTAAATTCATTTCAATTCAAACAATATGAAAGTATGATTTCAAAATATTCCAAGAACCATCCCTTAAAAGAGTCAGATCTAAAAAGGTGGTTAGATTTTAAAAATATTAATTATTAGTATCTTTTGGCTAATATAAAAGACCATTTATGAATGGATTTAAGTTAGTTTGATAGTTTGAGAATTTTTCAAGAATATTTTGAAGCTGATCTTTCACAACGGCTCTCCATAATTTTTATCCTTACTAGTATGCAAGTTGTCCCGGTTCTGGGACGGTGAATTAGACTTTAGTTCTCTTTTTATTTCATCAGCTTTTAGCATCCAGTTGCGTGCGCAGGCCTGCCAGTTTGTGATCGGATTTTTACCATTTAATTTCCAGCCTATGGACTCGTAAAAATTATAGAATTTTTTCGCCTCCAGGGAATTTCTATTTTTTGATTTAAAATAATCAATAACCTCTTGTTCATTTTTTGGACAAGTGTTTATAAAAGAGTTTATTATATGTTTACTTTCATGTTTATTAAAAGATACCAATTTTTGGACAGGTACTTGTTCAGAAACTGGATAAGTTCTGTTCATTTTTTGATCAGGGTCTGTATCAAATCTGAACATCTCCACGAGTGATCCCATTTGGGGAGTAGTGGAGGGATGGTATTTAAGATAACCCCAATTTGTGAGGTCCCGAAGTAATTTGTGGTAGGTCGTCCTGGATCGTATTTTGGCTAGTGCCATTACCTGTTTACTATTAAGCATAATGGTTCTAGGAAAATGTTTCTGATTCCATAGTTCAAAAAAGGCCAAGTATAAACTGCGATGGGAGGATGAGATATTTTCATCATCAGCGAATTTCCGTAATACTCCGTTTAGGTGGCTAATGTAATTGACGTCGCTCATTTTTTGTAGTTTTCAGATTTATAAATCGTTTTGGCTTCCCTGTATATTTTCTGAAAATTTAATTCCAATTCTTCCTGAGAAAATTCGTGTTTAGGAATCGGTAACTCCTTGGTCCATTTGGGTGTAGCGAATTTTACTTTTCGATCTTTTCCATCGGCAAAGGTCACAAACTCACCAGGTTTTAAGCGGAAGAATAGATCTGCCCTTATTTTGGCTACTTCTCGTTCACTTTTGGTAGTTCGGGTATCGAAATTCAGGTTATCACTTTTACTTACACTAATACTTTTCCGCTTTACAATCTCAAAGAAACTTTCATAGTATTTGGCGGTATCGGGATCATTCACTTTTCCGAAGAACTGATAGGATAGGTTGCTGAGGATCGCTCTTCCTGCTTCCCTGCCATAGAGGATATCATTCTGTATTTTATCCTGGATGACATAAACCGTGGCAATATTATAGCTTCGTAGCGTTGCCGGAATGCGATGCATATTGAGCAGGCGAATCGTGGAAGCCTCTTCCATAAGTATAAAAGAACCAAGCCTGTCATGTACACTCATCTGCTTGGTAATACTATGAATAATGGTAGCTACGATGGGTGAGTATGCCGACTCGAATTTCGGATTATTAACCACGGAAATCACCCCTGGATTTTCAGAATGATTAATATTTAGTGGGATCTCATCCTCAGAAAGTACCATAAAGATACGTTGGGTGCTTATCTTTTTAAAAGCATTGGAAAGGGTGCTTTTTACCGAAGCTGTTTGCCGTTCGGAATCTACCCCATTTATAAACGCATTCGCCATAGCCTGAGAGGTGAGGTTAGTACTTAAAAAATCCACTAGCTCATAGGTGGTTAATTGCTGAAATAGTGCGATCATATGGGGAAGACTGCAGTAGCTAGGATGATCGGTTTTTAGTTTCCAAATCAACCCCGCTATAATACCTTCTGCAGCATCATTAAAAAATTTGGAGTTACCGGATGAAATGCTTTCCTTTTTTTCTAATAGGTTTTCCAACAGTACCCGGGAAATCTCATTTACACTTTCTGCATCTTGCATATAACGAGGTGCGATGGGATTAACCTTATGATAGATATTATCAAAGGAAATGATATAGAAGGGCATTTTGCTTTCTTTGAATAGGGGGTAGGCTATTTTGGATAGTTCAAAATTCTTGTAGTCATGGATAATTCCGCAGAAGGTTTGCCTACTAAAATACTTTAGAAATTGGGCAACAACACTTTCGGTTTTTCCACTACCCGCAGCACCAATGATAGAGACACCGCGGCGAATATCCTTCAAATTAATCGACCCGGAAGCTAGTGGCATTTTGAAAGCATATTGTTTGATTAAATTGTCTTTATTTGGCTTTAGTAACCATTCACTTAGTAGCACATTGATCACGATCAAAGGGATGAATAAGCGGAAGGAAAGCAGCACGAACAAGTTAAAATTAAAGCGAGTAGGAAAACTGATAACAAACAACAAGAAAATGAACACAAAGTTGATGATGAAACCCCAGGAAGTGTTTTTCAAGGAATAGAGAAACATAGCTCCAACGGCTATATTAAAAAAGAGGATAAAATAAATATTTGACAGCATAACAGGTAGTTTTAATAACCGATAGAACTAGATTTAATTCCGGCTTCGATGACTTTTTTTAATTGTTTATAGGCAAATCCTACTTTATTTGTAGGCAGGTGTAATACGGGTAATTGTAATCCCGTTTGACGGATCATTTTAAAAGCGATCTTTTTCTCATTGACTCCCAGGTTTTTTAGGCCTACAAAATATTGTTTAGGATCTTTACTCAGCATCTTTTTGGAAGCATAGCGCTCCACATAATTCCGGTTGTACTGAAACATCTTGTCAAAGGCTTTTTCTGAATTCTGAAAGAAACGGTCTCGCTCAAAACCCCGTTTGATCATTTTGCCATGCATTTTTACTTCAGAAGCTTTGTATTTACTACCTGGGGAAAGGCTGTAAGTGTTAGAAGTATCTTTTCGGCTAACGATAATATGGACATGACTTTGCAGTCCTTCTTTTTTCATTCCCGGTTCTATCATCTGGCCGCGTATTTTATAAGGCGCATCCCTCACCAGTTTTTGAATTTCACTTTCAAGTTTCCGGGTGCTCCCTGAAATCTCCCCACGTTCTACCTTCCGAAGTTCATTTTTAAGATGGGCGATCTGCTTGCTGTAGGGTTTATTTTCCTTAACCGCTACATCGTTACTTTTATAAGTTCGCTCATATTCAATTTTGGCGTAATATTTTAGGTCATCAACACCCACAGGCCTTCCATTGATCTCCCGATTAAAGGAGTCGGCATACTCCTTCATCGCTTCCCTAACAAAAGCCTTTAGCTTTTCAGGATTATTACGAATGTGTTTTAATTCGTACTGGCTTGGGCTCATGGTGATTGAGTAATATTTGGGTTCTTTGGTTTTTAATTTCGCGGTATTCCCATCTATTTCTTTGATTACCTCGTACGGCCGTATATTATCGTCATACTGGTTAAAAAAGAATTCCTTTTCCATAGGGCTTTTTCCCTCGTTTTCTTTTTCCAGGTAGCTCACAAAATCCCCTGCACTTTTGGAAAAAGCGGCACCGGTTTTCTGAGGAGAGATACTGATATACATTAGTCCTTTTTTTTGATGGCTATTTTATAATGTTCAAATTCTGACCGAGGGAGATTGAGTTTTAGATAATCTGACCCAAAAGCATTACTCTTTATTTCCACATGTTGAACGAGGTATTCCAGATCTCTTTTTGTAGTTTTTAATAATTCCTGAAGCCTGGAAATTTCCAATTCCAATTGTGCTTGGCTTTTTTTATCGGTAACAAGAACCTTTTCTTTCTTGGTCACTTGAAGTTTTGGAACCGATCGTCCTTCCATCAGTAACTCCAGCATTAACAAGCTCGGTTTAGTCTGGGTCTTCTCAATATTTTTAAGGATGGCAATCACCGCATCGATCCTTTTTTTAATCAGTTGTTCCAGGCTCACTTTTGAGGGCACTAAAGTTTCAAAAGGAGAGAGGTTATTTTGCTCAAAAAAGTCCAGGACCAGCTCCAAAGTTTCAGACTGGTTGCTATTGTTTTTCTTCGAAAACTCCCGGAACCGCTTTGCCGTACTTGCCTTTAATTGTAGTCTTGATTTCGCCATAATGGATACTATTTTACTATTTACTGGCTATGGCCACCTTTATTTTACGGGCTCTTCCAGTGGGGTATATCCAGTAGGGTGGATACTTTTTAAAATTTTAATTTTAGAAAGCCCCATAAACACAGGGCTTAGCTAAAAAAGAAATCGAATAACACCGTGCAACGTGTTACCCTCTTGCTATTCGATTTCGTCCCGCAGGCGGGACAAAATTTTTCATACATGTTGGTTTGCACCAACTGCTTTTTAAAAAAGGAATGAAAAAAAGTCCTATTTCCTTTTCGAAGCATTTTATTATTTAGCGAAAGTCAAAACCGAGGATTTTCGTTAATGATATTAATCAGAAAATCAACACTTTAAAATACTATTTCTGGATTGTTTTTGAAAATGAGATTTTCGTATGATTTGGTGTATTTTGATTTAATTTGAGGTAAAAATTCAGATTTGAATCAAATCAAGAATTTTAAAAACGCAGATTTTTGAATACGGAGACGAAAAACCATTCAAAAATTTCCACTGTGAACGTCTAAAACGTCGTATCCAATTTTGGAATAGAAAACCTAATCCATTCATTGAATTAATTTTTTAAATAGATTTACTTATTATATCTAGAGCATTTTCCTTTTTTTTTTAAATTTTGACTCCAGACTCGATCTAAGCCTTTTAAGGTTTTGAACAGAGGCTACCGTTTCCTTTTAGATTTACTTCCTATAGCGCCGTCACATTACCTTTTTCGATGCATTTGCTTTACAACATCCTGGCCTGGTAAAGCGTATAAAAAGAATAGGCAAAGCCGAATCGGCTTTATGCCGCTGTCCAGGAAAGGATGTTGTTATTTGCATCTTAAAAAGGGGAGGGGCGTAAGTATAGTTGAATATGGATCAGGAAACACCACCACTTTGTTAGGAAGAAGGACTATGATCTAGACCTCAATCAAGCGGACTTCATCGAAAAATTTCGAACTGTAATGGAGCGTTCCGATTTTTCATCGGGTTAGCGTAATGGAAATCGTAATTTCTTCGATGGTGTCCAAGACCTTTGTAGAGAAGCGCTTTTCCCGGAATGAAGCTTTTGCGAAATGTAGTGGGAATGGGCTGAACGGGGTTTGAGTTATGCTGCCAAATACAGTACTTGACTACTTAGATACCTAGATCAGTTGAAAAATTAAATAGTATAGAAAGATCAGAACAACTCAGTGAACTGTTAGTTTCAGATATAAGCTATACCCAGTATTAACTAAAAATGAAATCCTTCGTGGGTGAAAAAATAGAGATAAAACTTATCCGGCTTTAAAATGATTGAGTTTGGCGTATTGCTGATGCTATACAATAGCTTAAAACAGTTAATACTCTATCAACTTTTTAATTTCAGCTAAGGAACCTGAATTCCCTTCGTAGATTATCTCAAAATCTTCATTTAATAAAATAAAAGTGGGATACTTAGTTATATTCATACCTGCAATTATGCTACCTTTCCGATTATTGCTATTAATAAAAAAATGCTGCCAGGACATATTATTCTTAATACTGAATTCTTTCACGTCACTAATATTTTTATCAAGAGCAAAACTCATTAAATTCACCTTTTCTGAAAATTCATTATGAAAACCCTTTAGTTCGGGAAGACCTTTAATACAAGGAGCACACCAGGTACCCCAAAAGTCAAGTAGCGTGTATGGCTTATTTTTATTGATTGACTCTAATAAGTTAACCTTTTTAGACTCTAATGTTAGTAAGTTGTAGTTATCAATCTTATCACCAATTCTATACCCAGTAAATTTGTCGGTATCAACATCTATCTTTTTCAGTGTAAGTTTGGCTAAATCTCCTGAAACACTTTCAATTTCATAAAAATTATTGCCAGCCCTTAATGTATCTGAGATTGAATACAAAAAATTATCAGATTTTCTGCTTTTAGGATTTGTAATGGAATTGGGTATTATTTTTAATCGCACAAATTCTCCGAACAATCCTTGAACTCCGAATGAATAAGCCATATCGTTCAATTGATGCTCTCCCTTTTTGTAACCTACAAACTTTAGCATTACAGTATACTCATTCGTGGTATCATCTAATACATTATCTTCAAATAAATAAATGTGCGGATGCTTAGTTTCTGGATATATTTTGATATCTCTTTTTAGACTATAAATTTCATCATTTAGAAAGACTTCATAAGGGAGATGTAGGACTGGAATATTTTCATTTTGTTCAATATGTTTTTTACTTCTATAGTCTATTTGAAATTCAAGAGTTTCATCATTTGCAAAATTATTATCGTGATCTAGATCTGCTATTATTAGCTGTTTGTTTCCCTTAAAACCAGAAAAAATATTTAACTGAAAGTCCAAAGTGTCTACTCTTGCAGATAAATTTTCAAATTCACTTTCTCCCATTGTTTCAAGTGCTTTACCCTTTCTGATAAATCCATCTTCATAAAGATTTTGAATGAAAGGTTTTAATTGAAAATTTTTGCTGACTATTCTAAATGAGTCTACTGACGGCAATCCTTTAAATTTCTGTAGTTTTTTATCATAATATTCTGGATATTTTTTTTCTAAAGAATACACCGGTGATTCTGAAAAAACTGGTTCAAAACTAAATAGCTTATCAGATGTATTTTTAAGATCAATTACAATTTTATTACTGTCCTTATCTTCAGGTTCCTGTGTTTTTGAAGCTTCTTTACAGCTTACTAAAAGGCTTAAAAAGATTACTAAAAAGATAGATTTTTCAATTTTTCCTAATATGGCACCTACTGTTTTGTTGTGCTTTGTAATTGGTTTTTTTTCCTGATTATTCTTATAAGAGTGATAAGTCAATAGTCTGTTTTTTAAATAAGTAAGAAATTTGGTTATGAACGCCTTATCAATTTTCTTGAAGGTAAATTTAACTGCATTCGACCTTGTAAAATTTACTATTCTTAAAAAATGAAATTGGATAACCTTATTTAAAAATATCAAATTTTCGTCGAAGGAAGGCAGTAAATTAGGAATTTCCTTTCTGGCAATAATAAGTGCTGATAGATTTTTAACTTTTCAAACATGCTCGGCTTAAGATCTTTTTCTAATGAAATTAAATTAAGAGATACCCACGCGTTGTATATGCTAAGCGCATTTAGTGAGTGAATTGTTCAAATCACCTTGCGGGTGTACAAGCACCCTCGAAAATGTTTTAACCAATGATCAGTTCAATACCGGCTTTTTCGGCCTTGTATTTTATTTTGGTCATTAGATCATAGTAGCCCCAG